>CAIQBY010000241.1 GCA_903870175.1 uncultured Bacteroidota bacterium | reverse complement strand
GGATTAGGACATCAGAATCCGGGAATCGGACATCAAAATCCAGGATTAGGACATCAGAATCCAGGATTAGGACATCAGAATCCGGGATTTGGGCAACCAATTGGGGAAATCCGCAAGCCTTAAAGCAAATGAAATGGGACTAAAAGCTATTGAAAATCATATAAATACTAATAAAAGTCTGTTAATAATATTTGAAAAGTAAAACCCATACTTAAAAAGTAGCGGTAGTGTCGTGGGAAAGGTGGAAAAGAAATCAAAAGGAGAAATCGGGCAAAAATAGTTGCTTAAATTCACAACTTTTTTATTTCCATTTGCCAGAGAAAGTTTTATTACATTTGCGCTCCATAAAAAAACGGAGAGGTGTCAGAGTGGTCGAATGAGCAAGCCTGGAAAGTTTGTATACTCGCAAGGGTATCGCGGGTTCGAATCCCGCCCTCTCCGCAAAAAATAACCCTGCCTTGAAAAATAAATTATCCCTCGATAATAGTTTATTACTTTTAATTCTACTTGTAGCAGCCATTCTTCGTTTCTGGAACTACCCGAATATGCCGTTTATGCACGATGAATTAAGCGGCTTATCACGCACACATTATTCATCCGTACACGATGTATTGCTTTACGGAGTTGCAAAGTATGATACACATCCGGCAGGGGTAGAGCTGTTTATTTATTACTGGATAAAATTATTTGGCGAGAATGAAATGGTGCTGAAACTGCCATTTATTATCTGCGGATTGCTCTCCATAATTGTTGCATTTAAAATTTCGAAATTCTGGTTCAATAGTTCCGTTGCCCTTATAATAGCGGCTTTTATGGCAGTGCTTCAATACATGATTACCTTCGGACAGATTGAACGTCCCTATGTAAGCGGACTTTTCTTTTGTTTGCTTATGGTTTGGTACTGGAGTAATTATTTCTTCAAAGAAAATTCCAACAAGAGAAACAACTTAATCGGCTATATTATTTCATCTGCTTTTTGTGCTTACGACCATCATTTTGCATTGTTATTTGCAGTAGTCGTAGCTATCACAGGATTGTTCTTTATTAATAAACAAAACTGGAAAGGCTATATAATTGCCGGTATCTGCATTTTTGGTTTATATATTCCTCATATTAAAATTACGCTAATGCAAATTGGCAGGGGCGGATTGGGCGGTAAAGACGGCTGGTTAGGTGCACCAAAACCAGATTGGCTTTTGTCTTTCCTGCGATATTCATTTCATTATTCGTATGTGATGTATGCCTTGTGTTCTTTATTGTTTGCGGCAAGCATCTATTATTATTCTCAGGAAATAAAAGCAAAACAAAAGTTCGAATTCATTTCAATACTCTGGTTTCTATCGGTTTTTTTCATCGAGTATTTTTATTCCATTTATGTAAATCCTGTACTTCAATTCTCAACAATCATTTTTGTTTTTCCTTTTTTATTGATGTTTATATTTTGTTTTTTCGGAGAATTAAATGCCAAAATAAAAGTAATAATTATTTCTTCCATTTTAATAACCGGAACTCTTACAATGATAATTACCCGCAAACATTATCAGGTATTTTATCATCAGCCTTATCAGGAACAAATTACAAATACCTATAAAATGCTTGACCAGATTGGTGATGCGAAAAAAGTAACTATCGAATTAATGATTCCTGTCTTATATAAAGAACATTACATTAAGAAATATGGAAGGGAAATTAATTCAATTTATTTTAATCCATTTGAAGAAAAAGTTGATACCAAAGCATTCCGCAAATTTGTGAATGAACAAACAACGGATTATTTTATTTTCGGCTGTCCGCCTCTTGAATATCTGCAAATCATAAAGGAAAAATATCCTTACATGATAAAAAAGGAAGAAGGTTTTACCTATTCTTTTTATTGCTTCGCAAAACAAAAACCAGCAACCGAACTTCACGAACAGGTTATATTCAGCAGGAAAATGGAAGCATCAACAATTGATTCGGCTATGGAATATGGGAAGGATTTTAAAGAAAAAATAAAAAACATTATACCCAACCGGCATGTTATTTTAAATGTAAGCGCCAGTTTATTACCTGCCGATACCGCTTCAAACCCTTCATTGGTGATAGATATACAGGAAAACGGAAAATCGATTGAATGGTATGGTGTCGATTATAAAACCTTTAATAACAATATTTCTGAAGCCAATACAGTATATTTGTCAAGGGATTTAACGGATTTTGATTTCAAGAAACATCCGAATGCTGAAATAAAAATATATGTCTGGAACAGGGACAAGAAGAAATTAGCAATTGATAATTTTAATATAGAAGTGATTAGAAGCAATCCTCTTATTTATGCGTTGTTCGAACCTATTGATTAAAAATAAGAGATGAAGCGATTTACAATACTGTTTATACTTATCAATCTGTTCTTTGCTTCCTTTTATCTTGATTCGTGGCATAATGCAAATACAACTTCACGTGTACTTCCCGTTCTTAATTATGTTGAAAAACATACTATTCAAATAGATGATTATGCGGACAAAACAATGGATAAGAGTTTTGTAAATGGTCATTATTATTCTGATAAAGCACCGCTGCCATCGTTCGTAATCATTCCATTTTACTGGGCGTTGAGAGTTACCGGTCTTGCAACTTACAATAGTAATTTCGATATTTATTCACGACCTGTATTTCTGCTTGGTAGTTTTATTTGTGGCAGCCTTCCTTTTGTTTTAATCTGTTTTATCTTTTTTAAATATGCCTATAAATACGCGAATATGAAGCACGCTGCTTTATTATCAATGGTGTTTTTATATACCTCATTTGTTTTTATTTTCAGCGGTACGTTTTTTACTCATGTGTTTTCCGCTGCACTATTATTGCTCTCGTATATTTGTATAAAAGAGAAAAGATACTTTTATTCAGGCTTGTTTTTAGGCTTTGCATTCCTTTCAGATTATACAGTTTTGTTTATAGTTCCGATTTGGGCGATACAAATATTAATTAGTGAAGGGAATCTTAAAAAGGTAATTGGCTTTGCTGTGGGGCTTTTGCCTTTAGCTTTGTTGTTTCTGCTTTATAATAAAATCACTACCGGTTCAGCATTTGATTTGTTGTATAACCATTCTACTTTTGGTGATGCTGCAGCACCTGCAGCTAATTTAGGTTTCTCGCATCCAAGTTTAAAAGCGCTCTACGGCTTGACAATAAACCCGTATCGAGGAATACTGATTTATTGTCCCCTGCTTATTTTTGCTCTTGCATATTATCTAAAGGACAAAGGATGGAGTACATTTCAATGGAAGAAAAACTATCTTATAAATATAACAATCGGATATTTTTTACTTATCTCTTCGCATTTGGTTTGGTGGGGAGGTTGGAGCTACGGGCCACGTCAATTGATGCCTGTAGCGGTTTTGCTTTTATTTGAAGCAGTGTTGTTTGTTGCTAAAAAGGATATTAATAAAGTCTGGTTCTGGGCGATTTCAATTGTTGCTTTGCTGTTTACGTTGATGGTAAAAGGGACTGTGGTATATTCTGTGCCTACAGAAATGACAAGCCCATTCAGAGATTATTTCTTTCAGAATGCACGATATGGATTAACAAATCCTAATAATATATTGACTATGTACATGCCTGTATCGCCAACAATGGCTGGTATCCTATGGTTATTACTTTTTGGAAGTATACTCTTTTGGCTGAATAAAAAACTTAAAAGAATTTAATTAGCTTTTCTCGATAGCATCAACCCCTGGTAAACTTCCACTTTCAATATATTCGAGCAAAGCACCACCGCCTGTAGATACATAACTTACTTTGTCGGCAAGATTATATTTATTAATAGCAGCAACCGAATCACCACCACCGATTAATGAATAAGCACCTTTTTGAGTAGCTGTAACTATTGCTTCTGCAATCGCTTTGGTGCCATGTTCAAAGCTGCTCATTTCGAAAACTCCCATTGGACCATTCCACAAAATAGTTTTTGAATTGCTGATTACTTCAGCATATTGCTTTTCGGTTGCTGGGCCAATATCCAATCCCATCCACCCATCAGGAATAATATTTATATCAACAGTCTTTTTATTCGCTTCATTGGAAAAAGCATCGCCAACAACCGTATCCGTAGGTATATAAATGTCGACACCTTTTTCCTTTGCATCTTTCAATATCTTTAGCGCGATATCCAATTTATCTTCTTCTACTAGCGAACTGCCGACCTTGCCTCCCTGCGCCTTTATAAAGGTATATGCCATACCACCGCCGATAATAAGGTTGTTTATTTTGTCAAGAAGATTATCCATAATCAATATTTTACCGGAAACTTTTGCACCACCCATGATAGCAGTTACAGGCTTTTCGGAGCTGTTGAGCACTTTATTAATGTTGGCAATTTCGTTTGCCATTACATAACCGAACACTTTATCATTAGGGAAAAATTTCGCAACGATAGTGGTGGAAGCATGTGCACGATGAGCTGTGCCGAATGCATCATTCACATATACGTTGCCAAGTGAGGCTAGTTCCTGAGCAAAGGATTCCGTTCCTGCAGTTTCCTGCTTATGAAAACGAAGATTTTCCAATAATAAAACTTCGCCGGATTTCAAATTATCAGCTGCAGTTTTGGCAGGCGCACCAATACAATCGGTGGCAAAGGATACTGGTTTGTGGAGCAAATCGCTGAGATGCTTTACAATATGTTTGAGTGAATATTTTTCTTCAAATGCATCCTTTGGCCTGCCGAGATGTGACATTAATATTACTGCGCCTCCATCGTCAAGTATTTTATTGATGGTTGGCAAAGCAGCGCGCATGCGAGTATCGTCCGTTATTGCAAATTGTGCATCAAGCGGGACATTGAAATCTACACGAACCAATGCCTTTTTTCCTTTGAAATTATAATTGTCTACGGTTTTCATTATTATTATTTTTGAGGCTGCAAAATTAACTTTTCTAATGGTTCTAAAAAATGATTTTAATTACTTTATTAGAAGTATTTAAAAAGTTAGTAAAAATCAGGATGCAAAATGAATTTGCCTAAGAATTCATTTAATATTAAAAATTATTTTATAAAATCAGCATTAATTTCAAATGATTTACTGTCCTAATAAAACTTAAACTTTATTTGGACCTTTATTTCTGACTTAGTACCTCCATTTATTTGCGAAAGGGAACCAGAACTAATAACATTTTGGTTGTCGTAGTAAATCTGAGAATAGCGAATCCACATTTCTAACTTTCGGGTAAAACTGTATTGAAGCATAACAAAAAAGCTCGAACCTCTATAATAATAAGAAGGAATAGAATAGGAGCCGGGAATATCACTGGTATATGCATATATTCTTGCATTGTAACTATCAGTTTGAAATAATGAATATCCCAGACTTGATAAAAATGATTTTCCCATTTTATGGTATGAAATATCCTGTACCACCAAATAACCTTTCTCTGTTGAATTATCCCCCAACTTGTAATTAATTAATTCCACTCTGTTTTTTAATTTAAGAGAAGGAATAATGGTATAAACAATATCAAAACGATAGTTCGTTTGTAGCAGTGGGACAACATAATTAATGTCGACAATGCTTGTTGCAGAATTCTGTTGCTTGTTTTGTTGCCTAATGTTGAAATACATTTCCAGTTTTTTTGAATGAGTATAATTTAATTGAATCATATAATCATTTCCAAAAGAAGGAGCATCTACTTGGTATTTCAAATATGGGAATACAAATTTATCATAAGTGGCCGTAACAGTAATTGTATTATTCGGTTTGAGAATGGCACCAAGGTAAATCCCTCTTTCATTATTTGTTCCAGAGCTTTCACCAAATCCTTTACTTATTAAATTCTGATAACCAAGCTCATAATAACGATGCAAAATTGTAATGCAAAGCTTAGGGTCAAGACTAATTAAAGCTCCATTTACAAATGCTTTTCCGCCATTTTTACTTATTGCTTCTTCACCAAATAAATTAATATTATGAACAATAAAATTATAATCAATCCCAATATTATAATTATGTGTTGAAGAAAATTCAAACTGATTATAATATGTTAAGTTCCTGTTGAATTCATGATTCAACTGATAATCAACAGCAGTTATTCCAATATTAAACCTATTGCTTTTATAAGATAAATTACCGCCATAAATTGTTTGCAAAATCGAATGTTTGTTGGCAATTTCGGCTGGAGTGGTATGTAACCCTGTTGTTTGCAAAGCAGATATTGTAGAGGTAGAACCATTAAGAGATGTATCGCTTATTGTTGCATCAACATAATGTCGAGAGAAAAATCCTGTCGCTTCGAATCGTTTATAGAAAAGTGTTGTAGCAGCGCCTCGCATAAATTTATTTTCGTCAACCGATGTATATGGACTTATTCCTAATCCTGATTTTTTGACATTTAAAATATTAATGCTTTTTCCAAATGCCGGCGCAGACCATGCTGTGAGCCCTTGCCCAAAAGAAACCTGATAATCGCCAATGGCAAGTGACTTAATAAACTTAATATTGTGTAAAAAGAAATGTGCAGAATAAAAATCAAAGCCATTATGCTGATTCCCTTTTAATGATCGGGTGTACCAATCATATTTAAAATTTTGTTTATTCTTAAAAAACAATTCTCCCTGATCTTTTTCTGCTGTAATGCCCCAACTTACATTGGTTCTATAATTAAATTTATAACGAGCATACAAATAATCAGGGCTACCTATGTAACGAGAATTTGGACTTTTGAACAATGAAGTGCTATCTATTTTTGAAAACCCAACCTGAGGTTCGATTATTCTTGCATAGCGCAACAGAATTGAATTCTGGCCTTTAGTAAACATTTCTTTAATAGAAAAACGAGTGCTCTCTGAATTATCAGTGACTATGATGTATGGAAGAATTTTATTTATTGTTTGCAAGTCAAAGCCGTCAATACTCTGTAATTCATATACGGTTAAAAGTTTGCCAGTATTCTTTATATGTATTAAAAGATTATTTATTTGAATTGCATTTATATAATGCAGTTGCTGCAACTCCTCAATCATAGCTGTGTTGAGGTTAAGCGGGTGATGTTTGTAATAATTTAATAATTCCAATAAATCAGTGTAGTCTTCTGATTCTGTGTTGTTTTGTTCTGCAAGGCTCTCTAATTCCTGTTGAATGTCACTATCATCTGTAAGTTTTTCTGCAATGGTATCTTGGGCTATGACAACAAGTGGACAGGATAACAATAAAACAAATATTGAAATATAATGTAAGAAACAAAGTCGTTTCTTTCTCAAAATTATTTGTTATTGTGGCTTTGCATTTTCAGTTTCTTTTTTATTGAAATTATATGTCAAGCTCAATTGCGGGCTAAAACCAAGGGTTTGGTGATAACTTGTCGAGATGTCAATTTTTATATCCTTTAGGTTTAATCCAAAACCAAAAGAACTAAGTGTTGGATTTGTTGCAATCCCAATTCTTAAATAGAGTTCTTTGACCGCTTTATATTCTATGCCCGCTTTAAACATTGCTTTTTGAGAAATATCTTTATCCGTTTCAATTGCAAGAATAACAACATCGGAAAATTTATAATCAGCTCCTAAACGAATAATAGTAGGGATGCGTTCATTATCATAACTTGTAAGTTTTGTTCGCGTAGGATTGTAAAGATGAAATCCTATTGTCAAACCTTTTAGAGGCTTTGCCTGCAAGCCCAACTCCGCTGCAAAAACACCTTTAGAGCCATAACCATCGACAATTTTTGTTGTTAAATAATCCATTGCAATTCCAGCGGAAACTTTATCACCAAAGGATTTTGCAAAGGATAAGGAATATTTGTTCTCATTATAAGAAGTATAACCAAAGTTGGTAATACTTAAACCAAACGTTCCGCCTTTAACAGGGACAGCCGCGACACCGCCTCTTATACTTAGTTCTTTCAGTAAAAATCTGTTTTCATAATATACTCCAGCGGAATAATTATGAAGGAATCCCAACCCAGCCTGATTTTGCTGTGCACTCCAAACATCACTTAACGAAACAGAAGCATTGGCCATAGCTGCTGAACGCGCACCTATTGGGAAATTTTCATTGCCTGCCCCTGCATTAAATGCAAGGATTACAGCAATAAGAGTGAGGAGGAATTTCCCCACTACATATTAATTAGTCTTGTATTCAAACTTGATTTCAGATAATTCTTTGTTTGCTGATAATATTTTGTTCTTTAAATTTTCCTTAAACTCAATTACTTTATTTAATAAATCAGGATTTCCTGTAGCAATAATTTGTACTGCTAGTATTCCGGCATTCATTGCTCCGTCCAAAGCTACTGTAGCTACGGGTATTCCGGGAGGCATCTGTAAAATAGATAAAACAGAGTCCCAGCCGTCAATTGAAATGGAAGAGCGGCAAGGCACTCCAATAACGGGAAGCGGAGTGAATGCTGCTACAACTCCCGGTAAATGAGCTGCTCCGCCGGCACCGGCAATTATTACTTTTATTCCTTTTGAATGTGCATTCTTTGCAAACTCTGCTACCTGTTCAGGCACGCGATGTGCGCTAAGTGCATTAATTTCGAAAGGGATTTTAAACTGATTAAGAATTTTTGCAGCTTCCTGCATAACAGGCATATCCGAAGTGCTGCCCATTATTATACTTACTTGAGGTTTCATATATTTGTTTAATTTATTTTAATGAATGTTGTAAAAATAGCATTTTTATAAGTATAATAAAGCTAATGTTACGTTTTTGTTAGATTTATTTTGTTTACTTTCGTTTTTTCTAAAAAAGATTATATGAGTAATGTGATACTTCACGGACATTCTTTTAAAATTAAAATAACTGCGTCAGAAATCAACAAGGCGGTAGCTGATGTTGCGCGACAAATAAATTCAAATCTGAAAGACAAGAAACCATTGTTTCTGGCTGTTTTGAATGGTTCTTTTATGTTTGCTTCTGACTTGATGAAGAAAATAAAAATTGATTGCGAGATATCTTTTATTAAAGTGGCTTCTTATGAAGGTACTTCTTCAACAGGATCGATGAAAGAATTGATTGGAATAAATGAAGATATTAAAGGCAGAACTGTTGTTATTATTGAAGATATTGTTGATACAGGTTCTACAATTGAAAGTGTATATAAACAACTTCAGGAACTGGGTGCTTCAGAAATAAGTGTTGCTACTTTATTATTTAAACCGGATGCTTACACCAAGTCTGTCCCTATTGAATATACTGCGATTGTAGTCCCAAATGATTTTCTTGTGGGATATGGTTTGGATTACGACGGACTTGGCCGTAATCTGGAAGATATATATGTATTGGATTATAAAATAGAAGAGAATAAATAACCTTTCAAATATTAGAAAATGCTAAACATTTTACTATTCGGGCCTCCGGGAGCAGGCAAAGGAACTCAATCGGAGAAATTAATTGCAAGATATAATCTGGTTCATCTTTCAACAGGTGATATTTTTCGTGCAAATATAAAAGGCGCGACCGAACTTGGCATATTAGCTAAAAGCTATATGGATAAAGGACAATTGGTGCCTGACGAAGTTACAATACGTATGCTGGAAAGTGAAGTGAATAAAAATCCGAATGCAAAAGGATTTATATTTGATGGCTTCCCTCGTACTCAAGCACAGGCAGAGGCGTTGGATAATCTATTGAAAAGCAAATCAGTTTCTATAACTTTGATGCTGGCTTTGGAAGTGGAAGAAGAGGAATTGAGAAAACGTTTGTTGCTAAGAGGCAAAGACAGCGGCAGACCGGATGACCAGAATCCGGATGTGATTCAAAAACGAATTGATGTTTACAATAATGAAACTTCACCTGTGAAACATTTTTATACTTCGCAGGGTAAATATAAAGGGATTAATGGCATTGGCGAAATTGAAGAAATTTTTAACTTGCTGTGCGTAGAAATTGACTCGGCAAAATAAAACCTCAACACTAAATCTCATCCCGCAGATGCGGAACTTAATTTTAAAATAATGTCGGATAGTAATTTTGTTGATTATGTAAAAATATGCTGTCGCTCGGGCAAAGGTGGTGCAGGTTCCATGCATTTG
>CAIQBY010000240.1 GCA_903870175.1 uncultured Bacteroidota bacterium | reverse complement strand
TGACGAACTTGTTCCTCATCTTCATCAGACTTACTTATTGCTGGTGGCAAATAAAATAGACAAGGAAGATGTTGAGTATATTAAAAATGAGTTTAAGGATTTCCCCGAAATGCTTTTTATTTCTGCCAAAGAGCGCACCAATATTGATTATCTGAAACAACAGCTGGTTACATTGTTCGACAACAGAACAGTGAATGTTACTGAAACAATTGTTACCAACGCCCGGCATGCCGAGGCTTTGCGACATACCAATGTTTCGCTTTTACGGGTGCTGGAAGGATTAAGTAATAATGTAACAGGTGATTTTCTGGCGATGGATATACGGCAGGCATTGCATTATCTGGGAACCATTACCGGTGAAATTTCTACTGATGATTTGCTGTCTAATATCTTTTCTAGGTTCTGTATCGGGAAGTAATTCATAAGTATAATTATCATATTCTTTATTACATTTGTGTATTAATTTACTTAACGATATTAATTATGTTATTAATAAGCAAAAGTTTCATTTTTAACTTTGTAGTTCTATTTGCTATAATGGTAATTATTATAATTTTATTTGATGCTTTAGGTGGGCGGAATAAAGATAAAGATAGAGACAAGCGAACTATTGCGGATAGAATCATTCCATTATTAGCATTGTTAGGCGCTGGTGCTCTATTAATTTATTTAATTAGTCTGGTTTTTTAAGACCTATAAAAAAATAGAGTTTACCTTTAGTTGTGTGATAAAGCTTTTGTTAATTTTAAAAGGTTATTATCTATTCAATCACATAATCAGCAATCATTTCATTTTTAAGATAATTTTCAAGAATACCAAAAATAGAATCATCATACATGATACTTTTTCCTTTTATTAATTCAATTTGAAGAACTGAATTAAGCATATTTTGAATGTCATGATGATGATTATTTTCTTTCTTAGGAATATTCAATGTTGGATAGGTACTCATTAAATTTTGCCAAGATATAGGTTCAGTTACTTTAATTTTAGATTTGAGAATTTCACAAATACCATTAACTTTAGATTTCTTTGCAGGTATTGCAATATTCTTATATTGAATGAATGAATTTTCGGTATTGAATTTTGAATAGTCAACTTGAGTTGACATGTACTCAATCATATCAATATTTTCTTCTCCAATCCATTGCATTAGGAATTGAGGAAAAATATATTCAGGTTTAAATATTGAATTAGGATTTTTAATCTTTAGTGAGCAAAGTGCATGAAGTGGGAAATATGTTAAATATCTAAGGAATTGCCTGTCTATTGCATCATTCGGCACTTTAGTTTTTAATATAATTCTATAATTATTAATATTCCATGTAAAATATAACCTTTTAAAACTTTTGTCTATTTCAAATTTCGAAATCTGTAATGTGTTAATATCAGGATAATCTAATTCACACCATGCAGTTGATATATGACTTGATAAATATAAACATGGCAATCCAGGAATACTATATCGATAAGTAGGTATAATCTCTCTGTGTTCAAAAGGTCTAATAAACATATCTTTTTTTGACAATTGTTTTCCTTGAAATGTTCTTGCTTTAAAATAAATTTCTTGTTGGAAATCTTTACTATTAATGTTGAAAAGTTGGATGTCTAAATAAGGTTTTATTGTATCGACTGCTTTTTTAAACAGGGTATAGGATTCTGCAGTTTTTCCGATGTAATATTTTTCTATTGATTCTATTAATCCATTTGCTAATTCAGTAATTAATGGTAATCGATTATTTATTTCCTTACTAAATCTGCCATCAACTTTCTTTAATCTTTCTATATAATTACTGAGGTACTCTTCAACATACTTTGGAAAGTCATTATCATCTCTGTTAAGAGGTAATTCAAGAAAATTGGAATTAAGGAGTTCTTTTTCAGTCATTATATTTTTTATTTAACAAAAGTATCAATTATTATCATCCCTTCCCTTTACCGATCGCTTTACCTACATTTACCAATAATTAAATACCTGCATTTACTAAATAATACCCTATGTCAGATATTAAAATTGAATTGACGGAAGCCGATGGTACAGTTAAAACAGTTATCATCAGTGGAGATACGAATATTGATACGGCTAACAGATTAATTGATTTTGCGGAAGCACATAAAATTAAAACATGCGCCGAAGCTGGTATTCCGCAGGAGGTAAAGGTTATTACCCGCAAGGGAATTGTAGAATTGGATGAAGAAAAACTGAAGGCACGCTTTGCTTATATAGGTGTTGGAGATGCCGGTTGCATTGTGTTTCGGCTTATATGTATGCGTTATAGCCGCAACGAAATTGTTGAAATGTCGGACACACAAACAAGGGGTGCTGTTGATTCGCAATTTTATCTTTTGAAACTACTCATCGGGAAATTTAAAGTGCTAAAGCTTATTGATATGTTCACCTGTTCCATCGAAGATTACAACTTTAAGTACTATAAATTGATTGAAGATTTTAAAATAAATAACGATTGTACCTACTGCAAACAAAAGCCTTTGCAATGATTCGAGATTTTTCTCGAATTGCCCGCTGAACGCCTTTTCTACTTTTGGTCTCATTAAACGAAACGAATTCGTTTTTCGAATCAATAAATTAATCATTAATTAAAAAAAACAAAAATCATGAGTATTAAAAATTTAGTAAACAACAGACTTAACAGAAGGATTGTTGAAAGACAGAAAAAAACGAAAAGGAAAAAACATGTTACTTATGTGTTGATGGCAACGGTATTGCCGGTGCACGTGGTAACAGGTACTATTGATTTTCCGGGCAGCATTCCGGGCAGATTGAAACGGGCGAAGGAAATTAATCTGGCATGCACCGACAATGCCAATGTGGCTATCGATCCACTTGTAAATAGTGCTATTGATGATAACATTAAGGACTACGAGACTGCAACGCCGGGCGACAGACCTGGGAAGTATACAATTATGAATCAGGCAATACAAAACAACTTGCTTGCACCCTTCCAAAAAGCCGCAGACGCAAAGCCTGTGGATAGCATCGGAATACTTCAAAGTGGTAAATTTAATGTGAAAGATAGTGTTGTTCGTGTAAAGCAGATTTTTGAAGGTGTAGCTTCCGAAAAACCTGGTGTTGTAATATTGAAAGCTCCGGGAGGACCTGAGGAAGCTCATCTTCACAATTGGTTCAGTTCTTTGGATGGCATCATTTTCAAACAGGAGCAGTCTACAAATGCTGCCAATACTACATTAGGTGGTTATCCAAGCAATAAGTTAATGTATTTCATGACTCAGTTAAGTGTAAAAGATGTGCTTCAGAAAATGAGCGGGGTTATTAAATTCATGACTAATTAAGTTGAATAAATAACGACGAGCAAAAGAGGTGGTAACCTTGAGAAAAAAGGAGGAGATGCTTAAATGGGAGGTGGAAATGACAGCTGTGGAGCAGGAATTGCTAAGAAGCAAGCAGGAACTGCTTGCAGGGAAGGAGGAACTGCAAGCTGCGGAGGAGGAACTGCCAGCAACGGAGGAGGAAATCTTAGCAGGCGAGGAGGAACTGTTAGCAGGGGAGGAGGAAATGGAAGCTGCGGAGGAGGTTCTGGTCTTCTTCGATACTTTTCACTTCGTAAGTACTTCTTAATTAGCTTTAATCATTGAGTTTAATAAAAGCCAATCCTGTTTCTGAAAAGGAACAGGGTTGGCTTTTTTAGTAAGCATACATTACCTTAAATAAATATTGTATTTTTTTCAGAAGGAAATTCCATTCATAAAATGAATAACTCTGAAAGAGTTAAATTTGAATAGCCCCCAATGAAATTGGGGTAAATTAATATAAAGCATCTTAAAGAACTCCGAATGGAGTTCAATATTATATATTCAACTCCATTCGGAGTTGTGAAAATTGTTCTGTTATCATGACCCCCAATTTCATTGGGGGCTATTCAAATTCAATCCTTTCAGGATTGTAAAAAATAAATTCCTTAACATAATGAGATTGCTATTCGGGATTTTAATTGTGAATGCTTTATTTGGAATAATAGAATTATTACTGGAAGAGATACTGGAAAAAATAATAACTGACCGTGCCTAAATTCTCACACCCATTACCAGAATATCATCTGTCTGTTCAATATCTTTTCTATAATCTGCAATATATTTTTCCAGAGCTGCTTCCTGCTCACGCATTGATAAATTCTGAATAGATAATATTAATTCGCGGAATCTTTTCTTAGTAATTTTCTTTTGATTTTCACCGCCAAACTGGTCAGCAAATCCATCCGAAAAGATATATATTTTATCACCCGATTCCAATTGGAATTCATGATGTTTGAACGAATGTCTGTTATCATTTCTAGCGATAGGTTGCTTGTCAGGCTTCACTTCTATGAGTTCACCATTTTTAATAAGCCACAAAGGATTGTTGGCACCGGCCCATGTCAGCAACTTTGTTTTCGTGTTGTAACAGCATAGCGACACATCCATTCCATCATTAATTTCTTCCTCGCTTTTAGCGAAATTTTCAATCACCAGTTCAGCAGTTTTGGTTAATATCTGGTCAGGACTTCTCAATCCAAATTCGCGCACGGCTCTGTTGAGTGCATTGTTGCAAATCACACTTACCATAGCACCGGGAACGCCATGTCCGGTACAATCGCAGGCTGCAAATAAAATTAAATCATCCACCGTTTCGAACCAGTAAAAATCACCGGCAACAATATCTTTCGGTTTGTAAAACACAAAAGAATGAAGCAGATGATTCCTGATCATTTTCTTCGAAGGCAATATCGCAGTCTGAATTCGTTTGGCATAAGTAATACTATCTTTTATGTTTTTATTTGATTCGGAAAGTTCCCTGGTTCGCTCGAAAACAGTCTCTTCCAGCACCTTTTTTTCCTTTGCAATTTTAGAAGTACGATAATGAATAAACGAATAAATAATTATTATAATCAGGATGATTGATAAGGTATAAAACCACCAGGTTTGCCACCACGGCGCCCTTATTGTAAAAGTAAATGATACCGAATTATTATTCCAGATGCCATTGCTGTTTTTAGCTTTTACTCTGAAAGTATATGTTTTGCCGGGAGCAATATTCGTGAAGTTGGCTTCTGTGCTTGCCGAAAGCGGCGACCACGCAGTATCCTGACCTTCCAGAATATATGAATACATTATATTATCTTCTGTGAGTGCTTTGAAATTAATAGTTAAGTGATTTTCAGTATGAGAAAGCGATAATTCTTTTGGCAAATTACTTTTCGAATCCACCAAGTTGGAATACTTTTTCCAGTCAACCGTTTTATATGATAACAGAATACCGGTTAAAATAAGTTTTGGAGCAGTAGTATTAGGATAATCAAACTTCCTGTTGTAACCGCATAATCCGTTATTTGTTCCAAACCAAACAATGTCTGAATTGTTTTTAGGGATTTCAATAATATTTACTTCTCCACCTTTAAAACCTTCGCGCTCTCCAAAATACCTGATTGATTCAACATCTCCGGTTGAAGTAAGCCTGATTTTATTGATTCCTTTTTCAGCTCCTGCCCATAGGCATTTATCAACATTATCCCAAACTAAGGCTTCAATAAAATTAGAACATAATCCGTCAGAAGTAGAAATCGTTTTGAATTTTTTACCATCAAAACAACTAATACCTTTTTCCTCTGTCCCGAAAAACATATTGTTATGATCGTCTTCAGTGATAGACCAGACAAAGTTATCAGCCAGTCCGTCTTTTTGTGAATACGAAGTAAAATTAGTCCCATTATATTTAATCACCCCGGCATCCGAAGTGCCCATCCAGATATTACCTTTTGAATCTTCGAATACAGAAGCAATATTATTAGAAGCGAAACCATTTTGAGTATTGAAATTTTTAATCTCTTTCTTTTTATTAATACAAAATAATCCTGAACCAAAATCACCAATCCAGGTATTCCCTTTTCTATCGAAGACTATTTTCAACGGTTCCACTATCTTATTTATGCCAGGTTGTGTAATATGCTCTTTTATGGAAAACTTATTGGCTTCTTTTTTTAAAACATATACTCCATCATTTACTACTCCAATGTAAATATATCCTTCCTCATTTTGATTTATAGAAAGGATGTTTGCATTTTTTAATTCACTGAGAATAGAAATTGTTTTGTTGGGATTCAAAACATTTAAACCAAATCCTTGTGTCCCTACCAATAAAGTATTTGAATTGTCAGAATAAATACCTGCTATTTTATTACTCGACAATCCCTGCCTGTCGGTATAAGATACAAAGGATTCATTATTGAATAAGTCAGCCCCGCCACTTGTGGTACCAATCCAGATATTCCCCTCATAATCACAGTTGAGCGAATAAACCTGATTTGATGACAAACCATTGCTTTCATCAAATAGCGTAAAACTGCTGCCATCATATTTTAATACTCCTTCATGATCAGTGGACACCCAAATGTTATGTTTCCTGTCTTCTATTATGCTGAATATTTTATCTTCTTCTCCGAATTTTTCAGGAAGTTTTATTTTTTCAAAAGTAGAACCGTCATATTTTACAATGCCGTTTTTTACAATACCTCCAAACCAGATATTCCCCTTGGAATCAGCTAATATTGAATAAAAAGTTTTGTGATTTACCTCTTTATACTGAGAAAAATTATTGAATTTCTTTCCGTCATATTTTGATACTCCATTTGCAGTTGCAAACCAGTGATTGCCATCTTTATCTTCAGTTACAGCAAATATTACATTACTTGGGAGCCCATCCTTTGGTGTAAGAGAAATAAATTTATTCCCGTCATATCTTGTTACACCGCCTGTATCAGTAGCAAACCAGATTGTATTTATATCATCAATAAAAATGGAATGAATATCATTATCCTGAAATCCCTGCTTTTTATTATAACTGGAGAACTTTGTTCCGTCGTATTTCGAAACACCTTCTGTAGTTCCTATCCAGATATTCCCTTGTTTATCTTCATTAAGACTTGTTACATCATTTGCAATAAGTCCATCATTATTTGTAAAATTCTTAAATGTTTTGCCATCGAATCGACTGACTCCAGTTTGAGTACCAAACCATAAATAACCACGGCTATCCTGAAATATACTGTTAACATTGGAGCCGACTAATCCTTCCTTTGTTCCGAAATTTTTAAAGTTGTATAATTGGCAATAAGCAGTATTGAGAATAAAGCAGAGCAGAATAAGTGTCGAATATTTTAATTCTCTTTTTGTCATTTGAATATCGGCTCTACCTTGAGAGACTGGCAAAATTATAATTATTATGCTAAGAATATAGTTAATTCTTAATTTATTATTTCTTTTAATTACTTCATTTTCCTGATTCCAATTAAAAAGATAGTCGAAATAAAAAGTCCTGTACCGATAAAGTACAGGACTTTCTAATAAATGCAAACTTGTTTTTTCTTATTGAATTACCAATTTCTTAAATACTTTGGCATCTTTGTTCTCCACTTCAACAGTGTAAATCCCTCTTGCAAATGAAGAAATATCTATCATCTTTTGCTGATTAGTCATTTCAGAATTATAAATAAGTTCACCTACCATATTGTAAATCGTTACATTCAAATCTTTCATGCCAATTCCCAATTCAATGGTAACCTCGTTATTGGCAGGGTTTGGATATACTGAAACTGCATCATTCATTTCAGCCTGACTAATTCCAACACCAACTGAATTCTGGTGACGAATGTTAGAGTGTGAAGCATTAATCAATGAGCGGGTAGGGCTGCACATAATATTCCAGTTAGTTGCAATGCGCCAGCTTGCGGTATTCTGCAAAGTTGATGTCCAGCTTACATCAGTCTGTGTCAACTGAGAACCGGAAACACTATTAACAATATGCCAGTTTCCGGTACTGAAGTCATCTCTCCACAAATCATAAGACATCAATGTATTTGCAGGCAAAGGAACAGGCTGTCCTTCTATCTCATAAGCATTCCATGTAAATGTTCCATTAGTCTGAAGGATATAAATTGTATTATGGAAATCACTCATAAGGCTGTAATTGCCCAATGAATCCCTTATCTGCAGCTTATATCTATATGTACCTGCATTAGGATTTCCTGTGTTCGGGAAATATAAATATCTGGCAGTATCAATAAATTCACTTAATGCAGTGTCGCTCACAGCTCCTATCTGCTGATATCCGGAGCCTGTTTCGCGGTAAACAATAAATGAATCTACATTTCTATAATTTGTTTTGTCCCAATAAATAATATTATAAACAGATGCATCATCCACAGTTACAGCACAAATGCTTGGAGGTGCAGGCTGTGCAAGTACAGTAGTCGATTGGCTTGATGTTGTATTCGAACATCCATTTCCATCAGTATATGAATAGGTTATCGGGAAAACTCCACCACCCGCAGTTGAAGGATTGAATGTGTTTCCTGCAATACCGGTACCTGTGAAAGTGCCGCCTGCAGGCACTCCCACTAAAGTTGCCGCAGCATCATTGTAATAATAGCTGGAAGCCAAACCTGTAAAACTAACTGCAGGCAAAGGATTGATAGTAATGGATGATGTTGCGAAATCGCTCGCACATCCGCCGGCGGCCACAATATTATTGGTAATGGTATAATTTCCCGGTAAACTTCCGGTAACATTTATTTCGCCGGTTGCATTACTTACAAACGATAAGCCACTTGGATTTGCACTGAATATACCTGCACTTGAGCCTGTACCGAAAATCGGCAAAGGATTGGATGCATTGTTGCAATATGGTGAGCCACTGTAGCTAAAGGATGCAGAAGGAGCAGAAGTAATTGTGACAGCAAATGAAGATGAATTGGAACACGTACTGTTGGTAGTATAAGTGATACTATAATTACCCAAAGCAGATGCACTTAAATTTATCAGCCCGTTATTGCTGTTTAAGAAAACTAAGCCTGCTGGTGCTGAAAATGTTCCTCCGTGTAATCCTGTAATTATAGCACTTGGGTCGTTACCCGACTGGCAGAAAGTGCCTGAAGAATAAGTGAAATTGGCATTATCCAAAGGATTAACAAGTACCGAAATTGTCTGAGCTCCGCCAACACAGCTGCCAGTAACTGAGGTAGGAGTAACAGTATAAATAACATTTTGTACGTTGGCAGAATTGTTTGTTATCATATCTGTAATGGTACTGCCGGTTTGAGTTGTTATGCTTTCACCTGTTGTATTCAGATTGTCAGTAGCAAGCCAGCTGAAAGCAGAATTAATATTACTTATCAGGGAAAGGCTTAGTGTTCCTCCACTGCAAATAGTAGCATTGGTACCGCTGATAATAACTGGAGAAGGATTAACGGAAACAACAACAGTTTGTGCTGCTCCCGAACAGCTGCCTGCCGTGGATGTTGGGGTAACAGTATAAATAACATTTTGAACAACAGAAGAATTATTTGTTATTGTGTTGCTTAATGTACTTGTTGTCTGTGACGAAACACTTTCTCCAGTTGTGTTTACATTGCTGGTTGCGTTCCACAAATAAGTAGCAGCTACATTACTTGTTAAAGGAATGTTTACTGCTGTTCCACTGCAAACTGTTGCTGCTGCAGAACTGGTCATTGCCGGAATAGGATTCACTGTTGCAGTAATTGTCTGCACTGTTCCTGCACAACCACCAAATGTGGCTGTAGGAGTCAAAGAATAAATCACATTTTGCGGTACATTCGAATTGTTGGTAATTGAATTGTTCAGGAAACTTGTTGTTTGAGCAGTAGTTGTTTCCCCCGTAGTATTTATGTTGTCAGCAGCCAGCCATGAATAAGTTGAGGATATAGTGCTTGATAAAGGCAGGTTAATTGTTCCGCCACTGCAAATAGTAACAGAATTGGAATTAGTCATTACAGGCACAGGATTAACAACAACAGTTAATGTTTGAGAAGTACCGGTACAGCTACCTGTAGTTGAAGTCGGAGTAATAGAATAAAATACATTTTGAGCCAAAGTTGAATTGTTGGCAATCGTGTTATTTAATGTACTTGTCGATTGAGCTGAAATGCTTTCTCCTGTTGTATTTGGGTTGTCAGTAGCTATCCAGCTGTAAGACGACGCAATATTGCTTGTAAGAGGAATATTTACCGTTCCTCCACTGCAAATTGTTGCTGATGTTGCGTTGGTAATTACCGGAGATGGATTTACTGTAACCGTTACCGTTTGAGACGTTCCTGTACAATTACCAGATGTAGATGTTGGAGTAACAGTATAAATAACATTTTGTGCTACAGAAGTATTATTAGTGATCGTATTACTTAAAGTTCCATTAGATTGGGAAGATGTGCTTTCTCCCGAAGTATTTGTATTGTCGGCAGCTGCCCACGAATAGGAAGAAGCTATATTACTAGCTAAAGAAATACTTACAGTTCCTCCACTGCAGATAGTTGAAGTTGTTGCACTGGTCATTGCAGGGTTTGGATTTACCGTTATGGTTACAGTTTGTGATGTTCCTGGACATCCCCCTAATGTTGCTGTTGGAGTAACTGTGTAAATAACGTTTTGTGAAGTAGTAGCGTTGTCAGTTATTGTATTATTCAAAGTGTTGCCTGATTGTGAAGTGAGGCTTTCACCTGTAGTGTTGGTATTATCCGTTGCAAGCCAGTTATAAGTAGATGGAACATTACTTGAAAAAGGAATATTAACAATACCTCCACTGCAGATAGTTGCAGCAGAAGAACTGCTCATTGCAGGTACCGGATTTACAACCACAGTTACTGTTTGAGGTGTTCCTGCGCAGCTTCCTGTTGTGGATGTTGGAGTAATCGAATAAAAAACGTTCTGAGCCAGAGTAGAATTATTTACAATCGTATTATTTAATGTGCTTGTTGATTGAGCTGTTGTGCTTTCTCCTGTTGTATTCGGGTTGTCGGAAGCTATCCAGCTGTAAGAAGAAGCAATATTACTCGTCAAGGCAATATTGACTGTTCCGTTACTGCAAATGCTGCCTGATGTAGTACTTGTCATTGAAGGAACAGGATTAACCGTTACAGTTACTGTTTGAGAATTCCCTGTACATCCAGCTAATGTTGAGGTTGGAATTACAGTGTATACATCATTTTGTGAAGATGTGGAATTATTGGTAATGGTATTGTTTAGAGTACTATTTGATTGCAGAGTAATGCTTTCACCAGTTGTATTGGCATTATTGGCCGCTATCCATGTGTAAGTAGCTGCCACATTGCTTGTCAACGATATATTTACAGTTCCTCCGCTGCATATTGTTGAAGTGGAAGCACTGCTCATTGTCGGTTTTGGATTTACGGTAACAGTAACAGTTTGAGAAGTTCCCGTGCAATTTCCCAATGTAGTGGCAGTAGGAACAGCTGTGTAAATAACACTTTGTGCCGCATTGGTATTGTTTGTTATGGTATTGCTCAATGTAGATGTCGATTGTGATGTCAAACTTTCTCCTGTTGTATTAGTATTGTCAGTTGCAATCCAGGCAAAAGTTGAAGAAATAGTTGCATTCAAAGGTAAACTAACTGTCCCCCCACTGCAAATAGTTGAACTTGCCGAACTGGTCATTGAAGGCAAAGGATTAACAGTTACAGCAACTGATTGGGATGCCCCTGTACAACCTCCGGACGAAGAAGTAGGACTTACCGTATAATAAACAATTTGTGCTATGCTTGAGTTGTTCGTGATAGTATTGTTTAACGAAGATGATGACTGTGGGCTGATGCTTTCACCTGTTGTATTCGGATTGTCAGTTGTTGCATTCCAAATATAAGAAGCGGCAATGTCACTTGTCAAGTTTATATTTACAGTTCCTCCGCTGCAAATAGTTGCTGACGCACTGCTTGTCATATTGGGAGCTGGATTTACAGTTACGTCAATTGTTTGCGTGCCGGAGCAACCACCAACCACTGCAGTAGGGGTAACAGTATAGGTAACCTGCTGCACTGTTGTTGTATTGTTTATGATAGTGTTACTTAATGTTGAAGGTGATTGCAGTGAAGTGCTTTCTCCTGTGGTATTAGTATTGTCAGTTGCACTCCATGTGTAACTTGACTGTACACTGCTTGTCAATGGGATATTTACAGTTCCTCCACTGCATATAGTTGCGCTGGAAGTACTTGTCATTGTTGGTGTTGGATTCACGGTAACGGTTATTGTTTGCGAGGTTCCCTGACAATTTCCAGTTGAAGCAGAAGGTGTTACAGTATAGGTTACTATTTGCGGTACAAGTGAATTATTTACTATTACATCGTTCAGTGTTGATGAAGATTGCGTAGAAGTGCTTACTCCTGAAGTATTCGGATTATTAGTTGCAAGCCAGCTGTAAGAAGAAGCTACACTGCTTGAAAAAGCGAGCCCTGCCGATTGTCCGCTGCAAATAGTAATTGCAGAATTACTTGTCATTACCGGATTTGGATTTACAGTAACATTTACAGATTGAGGGGCTCCTAAACATCCTCCTGAAATACCTTTTGGAGTTACCGTATAGGTAATACTCGCATCAGAAAGATTAGAAGTATTTATTATCGTATTATTTAATGAACTTGTTGATTGAGCCGTTGTACTTTCACCTGTTGTTTGTGTATTATCACTTGCAAGCCAGGTATAATTAGCTGCCACACCACTGTTAGTTAAAGCAATGTTCACCGTCTGACCACTGCATATAGTTGCTGACGTAGCACTCGACATTACAGGAGGATTAATGCTGCACAATATCTCATCCATTTGTCTTTTCCATACCCCAACCCCAACCGAACCCAAAAAAACTGTATTCCCACTAGAGGCAAATCCATAATGAGCCAATGATGCCAAGCCAGTGCTTATGTCAGACCACGTTGTTCCATTATCAGTAGATATACGAATTCCATAATCATAAGCAAAAAGATAAGAACCGCTGACTCCTAGTCCGTAAGCTCCACCGCCTCCTGAAAGAAACGACCAGCTTGTTCCATTATTTGTGGTTAAATACACACCACTGCCGCTGCTGGCACCAATAGCAGCAAACACATTACTGCCAATACTCACTAATGAATAGAAACTATAAATGGATGCAATAGGCAAATTTGTATTTATTGCTGACCAGCTTGGACTGCTAATTGCAGATACAAAAGCTCCTTTGTCAGGCGTACCAGCAAATATATTTGTACCGCTTATTGTTAAGGTATGAACATTAGTACTTGTCATACCAGTATTAAAAGCTGACCAGGTAGAACCATTATTTGTGGATAAAAATACTCCACTGCCCCCTCCAGCAAAAATATTTGAACCACTAATAACTATTGCATTTGTCCCATTAGTCATACTTGTAGCTGTCCAGCTTGAACCATTATTTGTAGAATAAAATACACCGCCATTTGTACCGGCAAATATATATCCTGTAGTAGCAGCAATTGAATTTACGACCTGACTTGTTAAGCCCACATCTATTGCAGTCCAGTTGGCTCCATTGCTACTTGTTAAAAAAGCACCTGTTCCATTGCTACCGGCATACACTAAATTTGTTGAAGCATCATAAGCCATAGCTCTCACATCTGTTGTAATCAAACCATAGTTGGAAGATGACCAACTTACCCCAAAATTAGAAGAAGAATAAACACCTGTATTAGTACCAATGTAAATATTGGCTCCCATAATAGTTATTGCATTAACAGTAGTAGATGTAATGCCTGTATTCACTGCTGACCAGTTTCCTCCAAGGGTACTTATCTTGAAAACACCGGTACCCCCTGTACCAGCATAAAGGTCTGTTCCGTTTAATGCAAAACAATTAACATTTAAATTTGTTAATCCTGTGTTTGAATTCAAAATAGCCCATGTAGTTCCATTATTAGTAGATACATAAACACCGCCGCCACTAGTACCCGCATAAATAGTAGAACCGTTTGCTATCATTACATTTACAGTGGTTAATGCACTGTTAACCAAGTTCCATGTTATTCCATCGTCAGTTGATTTATATACTCCACTTGAAGTGGCAGCTAAATAATTGTTTCCAACTACAACTAGTTTTGCAATAATTATTCCTGCATTTTCTGTAGTCCAGTTTTGACCTCCGTCAATTGAACGAGCAATACCTCCATTGCCAGATACAATAATAGTGGAACCCTTAATGACAATTGCCGAAGATGAAAAACCCTGATTATTTAAAAAAGTCCATGATGTACCATTATCTATGGATGAATACAATCCCCACTCTCCAGCGGCATATTCTGTAGTTCCATTTACTAGAAAGGAATAAAAATCAGCTATTGGCAAGGTTGTTGACGACCAGTTTGCTCCAAAATCAGTTGATTTAAACATTCCGCTTCGTCCGCTACCTGGTGATGCGAAAAGATTTGCACCATCATTTCCAACACAATTTATGTAAGGAGTAGTCATCGGTCCATTTGTTTGCACCCATTGTGCTTTTGCGCTCAATCCTGCAATTAAGGAGAACACGATAATTAGTTTGTAAATAATTTTCATTGGAATTATAATTAGTAATATATTTTAAATTTGTTTTTGAGTCTGCTAAATTATAAAAAAAATAAGCAAATTACCTAATTATTTCTGCTTTTATTTTGAGATGTCTTAATAATCTTTATTTTTTATTATAATCTATATGGAATGAAATTATTTAACCTGATTCGGATTTCAAACAATCTTTCTTTAATAAAAAACTTGATGTTTATTTAAAAGAAAAAAGGCTGTTCCACTTAAGGAACAGCCTTTTTTAAATGAATTATTTATTACTTATGCCTTAACTACAGCTTTTCCTGTTAAAATTTCGGCATCCACTAATATTCTTCCACAATGTTCACAAACAATCACTTTTTTATGAGTTTTTATATCCAGGTGACGTTGAGGTGGAATTCTGTTAAAACAACCTCCACAAGCATCGCGTTCAACTGTTACAACACCTAAACCATTCATTACATTTGAACGAATACGTTTATACGCATTTAATAAACGTTCTTCTATAATTGATTCAGCAGCTTTGGATTTTTTGTTTAAAGCAGTTTCTTCCTTTTCAGTTTCTTCAACAATCTCATCCAATTCCTTTTTCTTAATCTTCAAATCTTTTTTTCTGTCAACAAGTTCCTGTTCTGAAATTTCAGCAATTTCCTTTTTCGCAACAATATTTGCTTTGAATTCTTTAATACGTTTCTCTGCTAATTGTATTTCCAGATTTTGAAATTCAATTTCTTTTGTAATAGAGTCGTATTCACGATTATTACGAACTTTCCCTTGTTGTGTTTGATATTTCTTAATTAAAGCCTGTGCATCTTTAATTACATTTCTCTTTTCAACGATAGCATCTTCAAAAGATTGCAACTCTGTATTAAATTTTTCAATACGTGTTTCTAAACCGGCAACTAAATCTTCAAGATCTCTTACTTCCAAAGGTAATTCACCTCTTACGGTTTTTATTTTATCAATTTTAGAATCGATAATTTGTAATTCGTACAAGGCTTTTAACTTTTCTTCTACTGGATTTTCGTCAGTTTTTGTCTTTGACATTTTATAAATAATTTATAGGATTTGTATTAATTTTTGATAAATGGAGTGCAAAGGTATTAAAATTTTCCTTTAGAAGGTCAGAAAATAATTCCATTGTGTATTGCTCACTTTCATAATGTCCTATATCTGCAATAATAATGCGGTTTTCAGCGTCAAAGAATTGGTGATATTTAAAATCTGCTGTTACAAAAATATCGGCACAGTTTTTTACAGCATTTTCCAGCAGAAAACTTCCCGAACCTCCGCAGATAGCTACTCTTTTTATTTTTTTGCCTCTCAACGCTGTATATCTTATACCTTCTGCCTTCATTCGTTCTTTCAAGAATCGTAAGAATTCAATTTCATCCGTTTCTTTAACTAAATCGCCTACTATGCCAGCTCCTATTTTGTTTGCTACATTATCAAGTGTATATAAATCATACGCTACTTCTTCATAAGGATGACTTAAAAACAGTGCTTTCAAGACTTTTGATTCAAGGTTAATATTATAAACTGTTTCAATTCTTGTTTCTTTTTCTATATGTTGTTTGCCCACTTCTCCCACATAAGGATTTGTATCAGCTCCAGCTCGGAATGTGCCTACACCCTCAGTGTTAAAGCTACACTCATCATAATTCCCAATGTTGCCGGCTCCAACTGCAAATAAAGCTGTTCTTACTTCATCAGCTTTATCTATAGGGCAAAAAGTAACCAGTTTTTTTAATATGCCTTTTTGAGGAGAAAGGGTTTTACAATTAATCAAACCAAGTTTCTCGGCGATTTTTGCATTTACACCATCATGTACATTATCTAAATTAGTATGTGCCGCATAAATTGCAATATTGTTTTGTATTGCTTTAATTATAACCCGTTCAACATAATTACTGCCATTAAACTTCTTCAAACCCTTAAAAACAATAGGATGATGTGCTATCACCAGATTGCACCCTTTCGAAATGGCTTCATTTATTACCGCTTCTGTGCTGTCGAGACAGATTAAAGCAGAAGTTATTTCCATGTTTTTATTTCCACAGATTAATCCTGCATTGTCATAACTTTCCTGATAGGCAAGCGGAGCAAAAGCTTCAAGGCAATCAGTAATTTCTTTTAGTTTCATCCTTTCCGAATTTCAAATTTTTACAAATATACAAATCGCAGCTAACTAAATTAGACATTGATTCATTTGAATTTCTTTATTCACATTAATTCGTACTTTTAGCCGATGAAATTTTTAAGATTTCTATTATTTCCTTTTGCAGTTTTGTTCGGCATTGTTGTGTTTTTACGCAATAAATTTTACGACTGGCATTTCATTTCATCTTCACGATTTGACATTCCAATTATTGTTGTAGGTAATATTTCAACAGGCGGCACAGGCAAAAGCCCTCATATCGAATATTTAATTCGATTGTTAAGGAATGATTTCAAAGTATCTACTTTGAGCAGAGGATACGGCAGACATACGGAAGGGTTTATTCTTTCTGATGTTACTACTTCGGCAAAAGATATTGGGGATGAGCCGAAGCAATTCAAAAATAAATTTAATGAAATTGCTGTGGCTGTTGATGCAAAGAGAGCGAATGGGATTAAACAATTGCTTAATCAGGTTGAGGGATTACAGGTTATTTTGCTTGATGATGCATTTCAGCATCGTGCTGTAAAGTCTGGTTTATCAATTTTGCTTACTGATTATAGTAAATTGTACTGTGATGATTATCTTTTACCTGTAGGTAATTTGCGGGAGTTTTCCAAAGGTGCAAAACGTGCCGATATTATCATTGTAACTAAATGTCCGGTGCAGCTTTCAAATGAAGAAAGGAATAAATTGATTGGGAGAATAAACCCAAATTCTTTTCAGACTGTATATTTTTCCTTTATTAAATATGGTGAATTAATCAGGTTGAATGGGAATAAAGAAAAAGAACAAACTGATTATTTGAGCAAACAATACGATCTTCTGTTGCTTACCGGTATTGCTAATACAAAGCCTCTTGAAGAGTATTTAATAGACAAGGTAAAATTGGTTGCCAATGTTAAGTTTTCTGACCACCATCAATTTAGTGCAGATGATTTGCTCGATGTAATTAAAAAATTTAATACTATTGCATCCGAAAAAAAAATAATATTGACCACCGAAAAAGATGCGATGCGATTACTTGATTCTGACTTTAAGGAATTGTTAGTTGATTTGCCGCTATTTTACCTGCCAATAGAAATTCAATTTCATAATGATGACCAAACCAATTTCAATAAGCAAATAATAAATTATGTTAGACAAAATTAAATCAACAACAACTTATATTCAAAGCAAAATCTCTACTCCTCCAGAAGTTGGTATTATATTAGGTACTGGACTTGGAGGACTTGTAAATGAAATAAATATAAAACATACACTGCCATATTCTGAAATCCCAAACTTTCCTGTTTCGACAGTAGAAGGACATTCGGGCAAACTTATTTTTGGTGAACTTGGAGGCAAAAATGTGGTGGCTATGCAAGGCAGGTTTCATTATTATGAAGGATATTCGATGCAGCAGGTTACCTTTCCTGTGCGTGTGATGAAAATGCTTGGGATAAAAACGCTGCTTGTAAGTAATGCTTCGGGCGGAGTAAATTCGGGATTTGAAATTGGTGATTTGATGATTATAAATGATCATATTAATTTTTTTCCGGAACATCCTTTGAATGGGAAAAACAAACCCGAACTTGGTCCTCGATTCCCGGATATGAGTGAAGCATATAGTAAAGACTTGATTACGAAGGGGAAGAAAGTGGCGATGGCAAATAATATTAAAGTTCAGGAAGGTGTTTACCTTGGATTATCAGGGCCTACTTTTGAAACGCCGGCTGAATATAGAATGGTGAAAGTGCTTGGTGCTGATGCTGTAGGTATGAGTACAGTTCCGGAAATAATAGTGGCGCGACATATGAATATTCCTTGTTTTGCTATTTCTATTATAACAGATTTGGGTGTGGAAGGGAAAATAGTGGAAGTGACTCATGAAGATGTGCAGGAAGTGGCTGCTCAGTCGGAAAAGAAAATGACTATTATTATGAAGGAATTAATGAAGGAGTTGAATTGAGGTTGCCTTTGTGAATTAAAAAGAAGAATTACTTACCCAATAGAAGATTTACTTTCCTAAAAGAAGAATTTCAGGTACAAAAGAAGAATTTTGATTTCAAAAGAAGAATTTGGCTCCAAAAAGAAGAATTTGGGGTTGAAAAGAAGATTTTGATTCTACTATTGGTTCCAAAAGGGGTCGCGATTGTTCCGGAAGGGGTTACTTTGGTTCCGGAAGGGATTGGGATGGTGGTGGATGGTCTTCTATTTGAAGAAGGAATTGTACTATTATATGTATTATTAAACCCGATTGGTTTTTGAGACCTGTCGGGTTTTTGTGTTGGTATAGAAAACTTGAGGAGAACGATGGACTTGCGACTGCGCCCGACCCGCGTGAAGTATCCTTTTTTTGCCTTTGCCCCGCAGGGAAAAATTAAAGAAAAAAAGATACCGCATGTGGGCGGGTAGGAACTTGCGGGGATGCAGGAACCTGGCCGCCCAAATTATTTTTAAATATTATTTTATGAGAGCTAAACCTTGCAGGGCTGAGGTGTCGCCGGGTGAAAGCATGAGTACTTTGTTGAACAGGAGTTTTGCTTCGGCTGTTTTGCCGGTTTTGTAATTTGCCCAGGCGTATAGGATGAGGCCGTCGTAACTGAATGGGTAGAGGTTTACTACTTTTTCGAGGTATTGGTAGGCGGAGGTGTAATCGTTTTTGGCATAATAGTAGGCGCCGAGGCCGTAATTGGCGTAGCTGTTTTGTGGGTTGAGTTCTACTATTTTTTTGTTTTGTTTGCTTATTTCATCGTAGTTTCCGAGTGCTGTGAGTGGATAATTGATGCCGAATCGGGGTTCGATGGAATTGGGTTTTAAATCTATTGCTATCTGATAATATTTTATGGCTTCTTTGTTGAGGCCTGCTAAATAATTGAGCCAGCCGAGACGTAGATTTACGTCGTAATATTTGGGGTCGTATATATCTTTTAACGAATTCATGGCGGACAGGTAGTCTTTTTTGTATTCGAAATCGTAACTTTTTGCGAATGCGGCAATTATTTTATCGCTTGGTTTTTCGGTTTTATTGAGTTGTTGCCAGGTGTCTCTTAAATATGGTTCGTAGCCGGAAGGGTATAGGTTAATGATTTTCTCGAATTGTTTTTTGGCGAGGTCGTAGTTTTTTTTGTTGTAATAAATGTATCCTAATTGATAGTTGGAATTGATTTCGAGGGGGTCGATTTCTAATATTTTTTTGTAAACACCTTCCAGTTCTTCAATTTGATTGTCGGCGAAAACAGGGTAAATAAGTCCTGTTTTGGCTTCTACTGAATATGGCATAAGTTTGACGGCTGTCTGGTAATAATTCATTGATTCTTTATTTTTGCCGGCTTTATAAAATAGCCAGCCGAGACGAAGATTTTCTTCGTAAGAGGTGTTGTCGTAGGCATCAGTCAATGGTTTGATTGCTGCATCATAATCTTTAATTTTTTCGGCTGCATAGCTCTTGGAGAAAGCGCCGGCAAGTTTCAGGTTTTGGGCAAAAGTGCTGTTGATGCTCATAAAAATGATACTTCCTAATAGAATGTGTTTAATTTTTTTCATTGTTTAATTATTTTTAGGGTTCGTAAATTTATTAAAGTTTTTGATTCGTATTCCGGCAAAAAAGCCATTGTAATTATATTTAAAGGATTGTTTTGATTCTATTTTGTTTTCGTAAACATATTGTGCGTATAAATCAATGTGTCGGGATATTTGAAAGCCGCAGGTAAAGGCATATCTGGAAACGGTATTGTCTGTGGAGTTGTTTATCAAATAGGCGTTTGCTTCCAAAACATTATCTCCTGAATTGGTTAAATAGGAAGCCATTAATGTAATTTTATAAGTTGGGTGTGCAATAATGTATGGCGCAAGAACAGTGCTTTTGGAGGTGTAATTTATATATCCTGTGCATCCAATTACTATTCGGCTGTTACCCAAAATGGAATATTCAACAGTTAAATTACTTTGAAATAATGTAACTGAAGGCAGTGTGGTGGTGACAGTAATGGGTCGAGGCGGCGGTCCTCCCATTCTGGGTGGTTGAGGTTGTAAATTAGTTTCTTTTAATATGCCATACAGCATGGCAGAACCAAAAGCAAATGAAAAACGGTTCACGTTTTTTTGTATAGAAATAGAACCTATGTAATAATTTTCTTTGGATGTGGACGTTTTACTGTTTGATGAAATGCTTTCTTCTGCTATTGCAGGATGTTTAATTGCGGAAGAAGTATCGACTTGCGAAGAAACATTTTTATGAATGAAATGAAACGCCGGTGAGATATTCCAATTGTTTTTTAAAGGAATATTTGCGTTTAAATAATATTGAAACTGCGTTGTTTTATCGGTAGATTTAAACTTGATAGTATCATTGCCAAATAGCGGTGTGTTTTGAATATCATTGGTAAATGTTTCGTTTTTTGAATGTGTATTTTCCTGACTAAAATAGGTGAACGCATGAAATAATGAAATTCGATTTTTAATATAATGCCCTAATCCCAATTGAAAATAAGTTACATTTTTATAAATGGAAGTGTCATTAATTAAATCATTTTTATGGGTGTCATCGTTATGGGAATTTAGATGAGGGTAGTTAGCTTTATCACTTTGTTTGATGCCGCCTTCTAATTGTATAAAGCTTAAAGAAGACTGCTTGTCAGTTCCTGTTTTTTGTGCGAGGTTGTTATCGAATGATTTGCTGAGAACCCTTGCATCATCATATCTTCCGGTGTAGATATAACAATAATATAAATATTCTTTGGATAAATTATCTCCTGAATAAAACTTCAAAGCCCTTTGAAATTGGGTAGAAGCAAGGAGATATTTCTTTTGTTCGAAATAAGCAGTTCCCAATCTAAATCTTAAATAATAATAATCAAAATCATTTTTGATTGCTTTGTTCCCAAATTTAATAAGCTCATTCCAGTTTTTGTCGAGATATAATTTATACGATTGCTTCTCGACAAAAGCGGTATTCAGCGTGTCTTGCGCTTTGATTTCTCCAATTGTAAAAAAGAAAAGTACAATTATTATTCCCCTATATTTTCTGCCGAAATCCATTTGTCTTTTTCTTTAATTGTAAACTTTGAAATTCTATTTTCTGCCAGTTCAATTTCGAAATCTATTTCTCTGTTTATTTTATTTCCTGTTTTGGCAAGGGCTACAGACGCTATTTTTATTTTTTTCGGTTGTTGATAATCATCTATTACTTTGAAAGTGGATGTGTATTCCGCCTTTAGGAAAATAGAGAATGGTGCAACGAAATCCTGAATTACAGTTGATAAACCTGAGTAGAATCCACTTATCGGCAAAGCGTCGGTTACTTTCATGTCCTGAAAATAACTCAATATAACTTTATGAGTTCCTAAATAGAAATAATAAAGTAATGAATTGGTATCGCCTTTAAATGCTGTGAAATAATGCAATGTTTCGTTGTTTACAAAATAAGCAACGGACTTGGTTTGGTAGCAATATATGTAAGAAAGATTTGAAGCATCAACAAAAACTTCCCATTTAACTTTTGATTTTTTATCTCCATTTGTTACTTCGAATTCCATTACCATTCCCGGGACAAAATGAAAGGCATTACTTAAGAGTGGAGTAGGTGTGGTTCGGAAAATTTGCTGACCTTCAAGAGGATAATCAAAAGAATGAAATTCGTATTTGTTATTTAATTTTGAAACATAATAAGCTATTGGATATTTCAATGTTTTAGCACCAATAAATTCTGTTGCCTGAAGCTGGAAATGAATATGAGGCTCCGGTGAACGCCCTGAATTACCACAGGTAGCGAGTATATCACCTTTCTTTACATAATCACCAATCTTTACTTTAAAGCTATTTATTTTTATGTGACTTATCTTACTGAAAAAATAATCACCGTGTTTTATTACAATTGAATTTCCCCAATTATCGCCAAGGTTTACATCGCCTATTGCGTTGTCTTCAATGCCATCAACAAGGTTAACAACATATCCGGCGAAAGGAGCAAGTATTGGTAAAGCATAACAATAGAAGTCGGAAACATCTTTTCCCGGAAGGCGGAATGTTTTTTGAGTTTCATCTGTAACCACAAAGTCCCAGGCAAAGCGGTAATCTTCCTTATGAGTAATGTCTCCTTCGTGTGCCTGCGACACAAACCATTGCCCATAAAATGGAAGTTGAATATGAAAATAAGTATCATTTTTAAAGCGTTCCAGACTGTTTTTATAAGCATATAAATTCTTTTCAGGAGAGAATTGCTGGTATTGTACCAAGTTAAGTTTCTTAACAAAGAATCTATTGTTCAAAGCGAATAAAACTAAAATTACGACCAACGAAAAAGGGAGTGAATACAAAGGCAATTGAAAAACAGAAACCATATTACCCAATGCGCTAATCAGCAATCCAACAAGAGGAACAGTGATAAATGCCAATAAATAGGAACGTGGAGAAGCTATTAAAAAGTATCCGCCTATTGCAATTGCCGATAGAATATAATTAAAACCTATGTAACTATATTCTAATTCGGAGAGATTGCCTTTTACAAAATAACAAAATAAATAACCTGTGAGAAAGCCCAGTATCGAAAGAGAAAATGCAATGCGTGAGTATATAAAAAGCCCAATCATTATCAGCAAACCTGAAATAATATTGTATTGAAAAAAGATTGCACCAAGCGATTTTAAATATATTTCGGCAAGAAAAGGAAACTTAAATGAATTAGTTTTTTCATAAATATTTACCAATGGCGCGCCGCCAATGTTCCATAATTCATTAAATGTATATATGCTTCTTTCGCTTAATTGCAATGCTCCAAAACTGCGTGAACATAAGAGTATTGTCCAAATGCTAAAGATAAAAGGCAAACTTAAAAACGGTATTTTATATGCAGCAGTAACTGATGCAATGGAGATAGTAATAAATAATGTGAGGAAAGAAGCAAGGAGAAGCATTATAAAAAATGAAAGAGTGAAGTGAAAAAACACTCCCATCGCCAGCCCTACCAATAAAGAATTGTAGCTATATATTCCGTTTCTGATAATTGCCTGATTAAGTCCTAGTGATTTTGCAAAAATGATAGAAGACAAAGCACAAATAAGTCCGCTTAATCCGGTAAAAGGGTCAATAAAAGAGGCGACAATAACAAAAAGCGCAAGCCAGTTATTGTTCGAAAACAACATCTGGCTGTAACTGTTTGTTATACTTTCTTTATAAAATTTTAATTGCTCTTTTAGGCTATTCTGCACAATTTATAATTTGAAATCCTTTAGATATTTTGGTATTACTTCATCACC
>CAIQBY010000239.1 GCA_903870175.1 uncultured Bacteroidota bacterium | reverse complement strand
TAATTACATTTCTTAGCTCGATTGTTATCGTTATTATATTGACAATTTGGGCAAATTCAAAAATAATTAAAGCAAGTGAAAACTATCTAACAGAAGATATTGTTAACGTAAGTCCTTCAAAAGTTGGTTTATTACTTGGTACCAGTAAACACTTGCGCAATGGCAGCAAAAATGAATTCTTTTATAATCGAATTGATGCAACAGTGGAATTATTCAGCAGGAATAAAATAAAATACATTATCATAAGCGGAGACAATAGCACACAATATTATAACGAACCGATTGATATGAAAAATGAACTTATCAGGAGGGGAATTCCAAGTGATAAAATATTCCTGGATTATGCAGGTTTCCGTACCTTCGATTCTGTTATTCGTGCAAAGGAAATTTTCGGTCAGACTACATTTATCATTATCTCCCAAAAATTTCATAATGAAAGAGCAGTTTACATTGCCAGAAGAAATGGAATTGAAGCATTTGGATTCAATGCAAAAGATGTAGACGCTTACAAAGGTTTTAAAACAAAAATCAGGGAATATTTTGCACGTGACAAAGTGTTTATAGATATTTTACTCAATACTAAACCGAAATTTTTAGGAGATAAAATTAATATTGAATAAAAATAATTATAAAATTTCAATTATAAAATCAAGGAAGGTCCTAAAAAGAAGAGAGACAAGCTTTTCAGCTTGTCTCTCTTAGTACCCTTCGGGTTGGAATTGTCGAACTTTATGAATGGATTTCAAATGCTTAAAACTCTAATGAACTCGTATCAAGGAAATATGAGAGTTTCGGTTAGATTGCCATAGTTATAAGTATGAGGCCACCACTGTCTATCAATAGTATAAGTACTCATAAATTTTAGAAGTTAGAATTGCTTATCAAAAATTCTTAAGTTATGGAATATTTTACAAGTTCGAATCCCGCCCTCTCCACTCGAAGGGAAAGCACACCAAAATTGGTGTGCTTTCTTTTTTTAGGTCCTCCGAAAGCCTTGTCAGTACTAAGGATTCGGGACATCACCTTGTTCAATTCGAGAGTTCGAACTTTTTTTTCTCCATAAACTAAGCCTGAGGGAAAAACCGAACTCACTATCTGTCTTTTTACTGCTGTTTCACTGTGTATATAGTGCTTTCCGAGGTTCGAAATTAAGTCGGTAGCCTCTGCCAGTTTTGACCCAATATTATGCATACTTGCACTTACATTATTTAATTCGCAAGTTAACTGAGTAATTTTTTCTTCTATCTGGATGCGCATAGATTTAAATTCTGTTGCGTCAATTTCACCATCCAACATTAAACTTCTTGCATTAGAAATACGCTGATGTTGCTTTGCTATTTCTTTGTTTACTTTTTCCAATTCTGCTTTGCCCGAAGTGTTATTGTTTTTCAACTTTTCATTGGCCAATTTAGAAAACAACTTTATACTGTTTGGTTTTGGTTGTAGCACTTGCAATAATTCAACAAAGGCTTCTTTAACCAATTCTGCTTTTTGTCTTTCTTTGCAACCTTGCGAACAATGGTAGTAAGGATAAAGTTGTCCCATCTTTCCTTTGGAACAAGATGCAGTTAATTGCTTACCACATTTCGGACAAATTAATATCCCTCTTAATGGAAATTCATCACGAATGGTTTTGAATGAACTAGGTAAGTTCTTTTTTCTTCCTTCCAGTATATCTTGCACCTTGTAAAACGTTAGTTCGTCAATCAAAGGTTTGTGTTTTCCTTGGATCCATTCCTCAGGTTCGTTCTTGTAGGCTGGTACAAGTACCTTTCCTATATAAGCTTTATTGCGCAATAGCTGGATATTTCGGTGTAATTGAGCATATCATTTCGGAGCAAATTGAGCAGTAAAAGTTAAGCTCTTTATTAGTTACAATAATTGATCGCAAAATTAGATTAATTATTTATTCATTAGCGTTTTGATATTACTCAAACATTTTCAATTGGTTACAATTTGATTCTTTG
>CAIQBY010000238.1 GCA_903870175.1 uncultured Bacteroidota bacterium | reverse complement strand
TAATTACCAATTCAATAACAGACAAACTCTTCAGAAGCCAGGCAGAGACCCTGCAAGTTCAGCAGCTATTATTAATGATGAAGCAATAGTGGTGCAGGTGAACGGCCTTATGAATATTGTTGCCGACAGTTATGTTGCGGTATTCAATATTGTGCAGGTTGGCGAGTCGATGGATAGCGTAAACCTTATTATGAACCGAAGGATAGCGAACTTTGAAAAGAAACTGAACAGCATCGGTATTGAAAACGGAAATGTAAAAATCGATTTGATTTCCTTCGTCCCTAATTATGATTTTCAGGTTGACAATAAGATTTTCAGCAAAACATACAATGAAGTTCCTTCCGGTTTCGAGATGCAAAAAAATGTAACTGTACTTTATAAAAATTCATCAAAACTGGATGATATTGTTACTGCCGCTGCAAATTCCGAAATATATGATCTTGTAAAAGTAGATTACTTTATTCCGAATATCCAGAAATCGCAGGATAGTTTGAGAATAAAATGTTTGAAGGAAGTGAAAGAAAAAGTAAAATCCTATGAAGTAATCGGATTTAAACTGGACACAATGAAAAAGGTAATGGCCGATAATTTTGTTTCAGTATATCCGAAAACAAGATATTTCACTTATCAGGCTTTTTCCCGTCCTTCTTTGAATATGGCAAAAAGGAAATCATCTTCACAACAGGCAAGTTTGAACGAAGTGCGTAAAACAACTTCGGAATATTATAACCAGATTGATTATGATCAATACGACCTTGTAATTAATCCGGTAATTACAGAACCTGTTGTTCAGTTATCATATACAGTAACGGTGAAATACTTTTTGAAAAAAGGGGATGATAAACAAAAGAACACTTATTATATATTGACTCCGTCAGGAGAAACAAAACAATTTAATCCTAAATAATTCCAATAAGAGGTTCTGATGAATATACATTAGAACTGTTATATCTTAACAATTATTTACTTTCCACCTGATTTCAGCAAGGGCAAATTGCTATCTTTGCGCCCATGCAGGAAACGATTTTAATTCTCGATTTTGGTTCACAATATACACAGTTGATAGCTCGCCGAGTAAGAGAACTCAATGTGTATTGCGAAATACATCCTTACAATAAAATTCCGGAAATAACCAGGTTCATTAAAGGAGTCATACTTTCGGGTAGCCCGTTTTCGGTACGTAATCCTGATGCACCAAACCCTGATATGTCTGCATTTAAAGGCAAAGTACCTTTGCTTGGAGTTTGTTATGGCGCACAGTTGATGGCGCAGAAATTTGGCGGTGAAGTGCAGGCTTCCGAGCACAGGGAATATGGAAGAGCCAATCTTTCATTTGTAAATAACGCCAATCCGTTATTCAAAAATATTAGCGATAATTCACAGGTATGGATGAGCCATGCGGATACGATTACTATATTGCCGGATAATTATGAGATAATTTCTTCTACCAGAGAGGTGAAATTTGCAGGTTATCAGGTGCAGGGCGAGCAAACTTACGGTATTCAGTTTCATCCTGAAGTGTATCATTCGCTGGAAGGAGAGATATTATTAAAGAATTTTGTGGTGGATATTTGTCATTGCAATCAAAGCTGGACTGCAGAATCGTTTGTGGATACTACGATTGCTGAACTAAAACAAAAGCTTGGAAACGATAAAGTAGTTTTAGGATTAAGCGGAGGAGTGGATTCGTCGGTAGCTGCAGTGTTGCTTCACAAAGCAATTGGCACTAACCTGTATTGCATCTTTGTTGATAATGGTTTGCTTCGCAAAG
>CAIQBY010000237.1 GCA_903870175.1 uncultured Bacteroidota bacterium | reverse complement strand
TTTAGATACTGAAAACTTACCAAGCCAAGGCAATAAAATAACGGCTTAATAACAACCTCGAACTGTTGATGTCAACAACCTGCGAGAAAATTTTATCCATCGAACAAAGGATATATATTTATTCGATACGCAATAATACAAAATAACAACCACCTGCAAAATAATTCCGTCATTACTTATTAACAATTATCTTTTCTCCTGCCTCCGTTTATCCTTTGCTTTTAGTTACTTTTACCATTGATAAATTAATAACGATGAAAAGAATTGTAGTTGTAGTTATTATTAATGTGATTCTTTGTGTTAATGGGATTGGGCAGAATTTGGTGCCGAATCCAAGTTTTGAAATAATAGACTCGTGTAGTTTTGGTTCAGGGGCAATTGTTGATACTGTTGCACCTCCTTGGGATAGTCCAAGCGCTGGAAGTGTTGACCTTTATAATACCTGCTCCACTCATTTTTATTATTCAGTTCCAGCAAACGGATGGGGGTTTCAATATCCGCATACTGGCAGTGGATATGCGGGAGGTGTATTTTATTCTAATGGTGGTGTTCCTGGTGAACGAGAATATTTACAAGTAGAGCTTGATAGCGCATTGCTTCCAAATCAAAAGTATTGTGCCAGCTTTTATGTCAATCTTACCAATTTGGCAAAATGGGGTAATAATAATTTTGGTATGTGTTTTTCAGCAAATCACGTTTTTGTTCCTAATTATGACCCATTAAATTTAATACCTCAAATAAATGATACTAATATAGTAAGTGATACAGCAAATTGGACTTTAGTTTATGGTCAATACATAGCCCAAGGCGGAGAAAAGTATATAATTATTGGGAATTTTTATACTGACGCACAAACTGATACTATACACTTTAATGCAAATGGAACTGCTGGCGGATATTATTTTATTGATGATGTAAATGTACATTGTTGTAGTTGTGATAGTTTAAATCACGAAGGAATAAATGAACTAACAAACTCTCCCGAAATCCTTATTTCCCCCAACCCCGCCACTTCCAGCATTACCATTACATCATCCACCAACATAAAAGAAATAAAAGTGTTTGATGTGATGGGCTGTGAGATTCTGTCCTTCGACAACCTCAGGATGACGGAAAGTGTAAGTGTTGATATAAGCAGTATTTCAAAAGGAATTTATTTTCTGGAAATACAAACAGATGGTTCGGCAAGCTCACCAACCAATAACGTAATAAGAAAGAAGTTTGTAAAACAATAAAAAGTACAGATAACTAATAAAACGAATTTACGAATCTCTATGGTACGGATAACTAATAAAACGAATTTACGAATCGCGATGTACACAGATTCGTAAATTCGTTTTATTAGTTATTCGTAAACAAAGATTCGTAAATTCGCAACCATTAGTTATCCGTAAACAAAGATTCGTAAATTCGTAACCATTAGTTATCCGTACCCCTCTATTTCTTCCCTGATTTAAGGCTTTCATAAATCTTCATCTCATCTTCCGATTCCTTGAGGTCGCCATTTTGTTTCAGAATAACAGCTAAGTTATGATGTGATTTTTCGTGCTTCGGATTTATCTCAATGTTTTCCTTCAACAGCTTAATTGCTTTTTTAAGCTTATTAATATTCATATAACAAGTGGCAAGGTCGCAGCGCATATCAATATTTTTCGGGTCCAGCTCCAGTGCTTTTTCATAATATTCAATAGCCTTGTCATCCTGCTTCACATCATAATATATGTTGCCCAGATTACCAAGTGCCATCACATTTTTACTGTCGTGGTCAACCACTTTTGTAAACTGATAAATTGCCTTGTCTATTGCCCCTGCATTATAATAAGCTGCAGCAAGCATTGTTCTGTTATCATAATTTGTGGTATCCGCAGCATACTTCTTTTCCTGCAATTCCATTTCTTTATTTGCCGCCACCTGTGCTGCAGGTATGCTGTCCTTTTTAGTTGTTGCGGCTGCCTCCTCTTTCTTTTCAGTTCTGTTGCACGAAAAAAAAGCAAGACCTGCTGCGCAAAATATCACTGCAATTAATTTATGTTTCATACTATTATCTTTTAAATGTTATTTATTAATTTTTGCATCTTCCATTAATACTTCGTAAAAATATCCAAATCCAAAATCCTTATCCAGCGTAATAACGCCTTCCACAGTAATATTATCGCCTACCTTCACTTCTTCATTTGTAGTAACAGCCAAATCAAATTTCCCCGAAAAGTCTGTTCCATCCTGTAAATGTATCCAGTTCTTTTTCATGATACCACCGGTAAACTTAGTAACCTGTCCTTTTATCTTAATGGTTTTACCAGCATACGTTTTTTTGTTTTCGATTAATTTGGCAATAGTAATATCATCTTTGGCATGTTTCATTTTCACATCCTTTTTCTCAGTATCCGATGTACTTCCTTTGGTTGGCGTAGCAGCATCAGCTTCCTTTTTAGTCGCAGTCGCTTTTGCATCGGCAGTAATAGGTTTAGCAGAAATATTATCCACAAACAATACTTCAGCGAAAGTTCTTTTTAATTCCTTACTCGCAAAGTTGGTCATCTTCAATCCGCCTTTAAAATAGTATGTTTTACCGGCTGTGGCATCCATTTTAGTGACCGCTACCCAAACATCATTATTCCCTTCTTTCGCTCTTATATAAGTATACTGTGTAGTCTGAAGCACCTCTGCAGATTTAATGGTATGTATTTCATTCGGGTCGGATGCAGGAGGCAAAGCAGTTTCCGTTTCAGGAGTTGTGGAAGGAATACCGTTGGTTGCATTGGCAGTAACGGCAGCCTTTTCAGGAATATTGGGAGTAGTACTTACATTGTCAAGAAACAGTATTTCTTTGAAAGTTCTGTTAAGGTCCTTGCTGTTAAAGTCATTCATCACCAGTCCGTCCTTGTAATAATAGGTATCACCTGCTTTAGCTTCCATCTTAGGCACAGCAAGCCACGGGTCTTTATCACCTTCTTTCACATGCAGATAAGTATATTGTGTCGACTGCAGTACTTCCTGAACAACAGCAGTATGTACACCTGCAGGTGTCGCAGTTTTAGCAGTATCGTTAGTTGATGACTGACATGCAGCCAGCAAAACAACTGTTGCAATAGTTAAAAATTTGTTTTTCATTTTAGTTTTTATTTAAAGATTGTTTAAGTTTATATATATTAATTATTCTGTTGAATCAAGTTCCTTATTCACTTTATTATCTTTCAGTTTGGCTGCTATCATTAATAAAACAATTGATGCAATAGCAATCCATGCCCATATCGGGAAGATAGCATGGTCGCCGGCTCCATAGCTATGCATTCCTTTCGACAGAAAATAATTTACTCCGAAAAAAGTCATTAGCACACTGCTGTAAGCAAGTACAGAACCTACATTGAAAATAAATTTTCCACCCATCTTAGGTATAAATCTTAGGTGCAGCAGTAACGAATAAGTGATAACAATTATCAATGCCCATGTTTCTTTTGCATCCCATCCCCAATATCTTCCCCACGATTCATTTGCCCATACACCACCAAGGAATGTGCCTACTGTAGCCAGCAACAGACCTATTGTCAGATTCATTTCGTTGATATAAGTAAGTTCGAATATCAATAAATCAAGGCGGTCATTATTCTCTTTATTCTTGAAAAGATAGATGAACATATTCATTATTCCCATAATAAAACCTAATCCTAAAAACCCGTAACTGATAGTAAGTACAGCCACATGGATAATTAACCAGTATGATTTTAATACAGGAGTAAGATTTGTTAATTGCGGGTCGTAACTGCTGTGTCCGGCTGTCATCAATACAAAGAATGCCAGCAAAGAGGTAGCAGCCAAGGTCATTTTGGAATACCTTACAAAACTAAATCCTGCAAGTAAAGTTCCAAATGCAACTAAAATTAATGCTTCGTAACCATTGCTCCATGGTGCATAACCAAGCAGGTAAGATCTTAATGCCATTCCGAATGCCTGATATAAAAAGGCTACTGCCAACAATACTATTGAAATATTTAAAAGGACAGTAACTATTTTACTCTTCTTACTGCGAACATTATCAATAAAAGTAAGCAGTAAAAGAAGCAAACTTAAAACACCATAACAGTTTTTTACGAAGATAAATATTTGTGCTTTGTTATAAAATATCTCCGCATTTACTTTACTTTCAGAAGGTAAAAAACTTGACGCTGCCGAACTTTGGCGCTGTATACTCGAAATATAACCAAGTACTTTATCCGCTCTATCATACTTTCCGGATTTGATACTGTTTACTACTTCCTCGAAATATATCTGAGCAATGTTTGTATAATTTAAAACACGCAATTTTAAATCATCATTTATTACATTGATAACTCCCTTCAATGGAACAACAGCGCCTTGTTCATCCCAGCTAATCCATTTTTTTGTTGGGGAATCCTGATCAGGAAATATTTTAAGAATGCTCACCTGGAATGTCATCATTAAAATGTTTACCCGTTCATCCACCTTGATAACTTCCTTATCAAAATTATTCTGGTCAATAGGTTTCTTTCTGAATGCATCATCGGCAAGCTGTTGCAGTTTATATTTTACCCCGCCTTCAAAAAAATCCATAAAAGAAGCTTCTTTTGTAGTGATTCCAATTGCATCTCTAACGGACTGTTCTTTTATATAAATTATCTTTTGCTGCTTCCAGAAATCAGGCTCAATAATCATATCCATAAATACCTGCATGGCATCCATTTCTCCTTTTCCCTCAATTGTAAACTTATCTTTTCGTGTTACTTTATGCAACACATCAAATGCAAGAGAGTGTACCGGCTCAAATCTTCCTTCAATGGATTGGGTAATCAAATGTCCGAATTTATCAGCATGTGCTGCATCTATATTCCCCGGTAAATCCGATTTTACCTGAGAAAAACCAAAAGAACTAAATCCAATTAATAAAGCTATAGTTGTTACAAGCGCTTTTCTTTCTTTTCTTATTTCAACTATCTGTCTTCTCAATCTCAAGAAACGGGATTGTTTGTTGAATAAAGTAAGAATAAAACCGAATGCGAGAAGAATATAGCCTGTATAAGATATTAAAGTGCCCCAGTAATCGTGGTTTACAGAAAGGATGGTGCCTTTTTCATCCCTATCGTAAGACGATTGAAAGAAACGATAATTGCCATAATCCAATACATTATTCATAAATATCCGGTGATTGAAGTTCTTGTTATTATTTTTGTCAATCACTGTAACTTCACTTGCATAAGAAGACGGACTTTCGGAACCTGCATATCTTTCCAAAATAAAATCATTAAGATGAAGGGAAAAAGGAAGTTCAATTTGCTTTTTGCCATACCCTATTTTTAACTGTAATCCATCAAAGTTAAAATCTATATCTTCTGCTACCTGCCCGTTAGCAAATATAACCGGTGCTTCATACTTTTTGTCTTTTACAGTAACCTCAAATTTTACAGCATCCATCCCTGCATCTTCCTTTTTATCCGAACTGATAACTTTCTTTACTGCACTTTTATAAAATTTCTTGAAAACAAATATTGAATTATTAACATTATAAACGCAACGGTCTTTAAATTCAACGGTACTGTCTTTTTTTACAGTATCGTTTATCTGCCCTATCATAGTCGTTCTCATCATTTCGAAAGGCGAATGAATTAATATTTTTCCATCTTTTTCGGTAACATTAATAGCATCTTTGAAGTTATTATTATCATACGTTATAATAAATGCACCTAAGTTAATCGCTGACCCTTTTTCAAAGAAAACTCTCTTTCTTCCTCCATCCACCGGCACAATAAGTTCAAGATAATCCTTGCCGCCTGCTACATTTTCATCTGCACTTTCAATAGCACTTGTAATATATTCCTTGCATTTAATTTCTACATTACCTTTTTCAACAGAAGGTATTTCAGCTTTAAAAGAATTGCTGGCATAAGGCCCAAAGGCGGCAGGAAAATATTTTTCAAGTGGTTTGTCCTTCTCAGTAAATAAAATATGAACATAATCTTCCGCACTTATAAGGATATTCGACTCTTCTCCTTCGCGTATATGCATAGTTCCTTCATACCCGAAATAACGGGTAACACCAGCGCCGATAATCATTATCACAAATGCAAGATGGAATATTACTCCGCCAATTTTATCTATCCTCAACATATTATATATATTAATATGTCCCATAAAATTAATAGCAAGCCAAACTAATATCAGCTCAAACCAGCGGGCATTATATACAAGTTCTCTGGCTGTTAGTGTATCGTATTTATCTTCTATAAAAGTGCCTGTTGCCATTGCTATTGCAAATAACAAGAGCAAGATTATCGTAGTTTTTGAAGAAAAAAGAATGTCGGTTATTCGTTTCATTATATGGGTTTTTTAGTTATGCTGTTTAAAATTTTTGCCAAAGGTCTATCTAATTTTTAGTGCCAAACATGATAGCTGTCAGTGTACGTACATGATAGCTGTCATGTTTACGATTGCAAATATTGCAGTCCTTTGTATTATTGTATTGATAAGCATTTTCGCACAAATGTAATGATTAAACAAACATAAAAACAATTGCCCGAAATCAGTAATTTTACAGCATAAAATTATGAAATGTTTGTCAATAGGAAATTTTAAAATATAAACTTTATGAAACTCTTTATTTTTATTACCATCGTTTTATTTTCAATAAATCCCAATGATTTATTTTCGCAAACAGCTCCAAAAACATACTCGCATAAAGTTGCAGTTGATTCTGCTTTTCAAACTCAGGCTTACACTTATTTGAAAGGTACTGAACAAATCAATGGAAAAGATTCAGTTGAATGGATTGCTTTGCCTGTAATTCATGCAAAAGCAGGTGATGTATATTATTACGAATCAGGTATGGCGATGGGACAATTTACCAGCAAGGAACTGAAAAGGACTTTTAATCAGATTCTGTTTCTTGGCGGAATAAGCACTACACTTGAAGTGGATGAAAAAACAATTATTCCGCCGTTGCTGGTTGATACTGCTTCCAAAAACACGCCTCCGCCTGTTGTTCATACTGTGGTGGCTAAAGAAGTGATTCAGGCTGGTGGTTATACTTATTTACGCGTTGTCGAAGGAAAAAATGAGCAATGGCTTGCAATTGTGAAAATTCAGGCAAAAACAGGGCAGACCTTCCATTATGATGACGCGGTAACGATGACTGATTTTTACAGTAAAGAATTAAAAAGAACTTTCAAGGAAATCCTGTTTCTTTCAAAATTATATCCCGGTGCTGCTGTGGAAGACCGTGCTGCTACTCTTAAAAAAGCAGCCGATGCCGACTCGAAAAAAAATGCAAAAGCGATGAGTAAACCCGGAATTGCAGTTATTTCGATTGCTGATTTGCTCGAAAATAAAAAGAATTATACTGGCAGAAAGATTATTGTTACCGGACAGGTTACCAAATATAGTTCAGGCATTCTGGGGAAAAACTGGGTTCATATTACTGATGGGACTTCGTATATTGGCAAATCGGATTTGGTATTAACTACGGATAAAACTTTGAAAGTTGGCGATAAAGTAACTTTTGAAGGAATTCTTTCGGCGGATAAAGATTTTGGAAACGGTTACTTTTTTGAAGTTATTGTGGAAGATGCTAAAGTGAAGGAATAAGGAATAACAATCTTTTTTATTCTATAATACAAATGTCAATTGGAAAGAATAGAATTGCAATTTGTGTTAGCTTTAAGAAAAAAATAACACTTTATAGAGTAATTTTATTTTGACAAATTACTTTTACTTTGATAAAGTGGAAACAATCCGCTGATTTGTTTCTTTATCTCCAATAGTAATTCTCACTGATTTTTCCTGTCCGAAAACTTTCAAATCACAAATCACAATTCCATTTTTCAGCAACAAATCATAAATACGTTGCTTTTCTACATCATTGTCAAACCAGACATAAATAAAATTAGCCTGTGTAGGAATAGTTTTAAAGCCTAAGTTCGTTAATTCAGAATATAAATAATCCCGCTGTTCGGCATTGGCTCTCGCCGAATTACAGACAAATAATTTATCGATCAAAGCTGCAATAGCTGCATCCGACGAAAGATAACTTAATGAATATGGAACCTGATTTGCATTAAGTACGGAAGCAATTTTCTCTTCCATAATACCATATCCAATACGTAATCCAGCCAAACCGTAAATTTTGGAAAAGGAACGAAGTACCACTAGATTCGGATATTGTTTTTGAAGTTCTAATGATTTAGGGAAACTAAAATCAGTAATATATTCTCCATACGCTTCATCAATAACAACAATTATTTTATTTGATATTGATTTTAAAAAAGCTTCCAGTTCAGCATGATTAATAATAGTTCCCGTAGGGTTATTAGGATTGGCAATAAAAATCAATTTCGTTTTATCAGTTATCAATGGCAAAAGGTTTCCTGGCAAACATCTATAATCGTTTAGCGGAGCCAAAATACATTTGAGTTTATAAAATCCCGCTAGCTGACTATAAGCAATAAAACTTTTTTCAAATGTTAGAATCTCATCCTCCAACCCTACATATGTTCGAATAAGTTCATCAATAATCTTTACCGACCCTGCACCAACAACTATATTATCAGCAGACACACCAAACTTTTCCGCCAGCTTCCCTTTCAAAGAATTAGGAAATACATCAGGATATAAATGAACATCCTTATATTTTTTCTGAATAGCGTCCAGCGCTAAAGGCGAGCAACCATAGCAGTTTTCATTTGCCGATAGTCTGATTGGTTTGGTGTCAGTCATTCAAAAATACTTTTACTGATATTAAACAATACTTCTTTTCTGTACCATGAAGTCGCTCGTATATCTGTAATTGGCGAAGCATAAGACAAAACCTTTTCTGCAAATTCTTCTTTTTCCTTTTGAGAAATGGCTTTGAATTTCTTCCCAATTAAAAAATCACAAGCTTCCTCAGCAAAGCGAACAGTTGGCGCAGAAGCACCAATTGAAACTCCTGCTTTAATTATCACCCCTTCCTCATTCACCTGAATATGATACGCCAATGAAACCACCGAACATTCCATGGAACGCCTTGTTCCAATCTTTATAAAGTTAGAATGAATAGTTTTTGTTTTCTTTTCATTCGCAGGAACTGCAATGCCATAGAGCACTTCATTCTTACCTATGGCAGTAGTTCTCACTCCAATAAAAAACTCCTTTATATTTATTTCCCTTCTTTTTCCTGTTGTTGAAAGCATTTCACATGTAGCGTCCAAAGCAACCAAAGCACATGCAATATCTCCTGAAGGTGATGCAGTACATAAGTTTCCCCCAACAGTTGCCACTTGTCTTATTTGTGTTGATGCTAAATTATGCGCTGATTCATGAAGAACATTAAAAGCGTTCTTTATTTCTTCATTTACTACAATTTTATGTGCTGTAAACATTGCTCCCAATCGCATTCCTTTTGCAGACTTTTTTATTCCGGAAAACGATGAATCTTTCACCTGTGAAAGATTTATTATTGTTAATCCATCCTCAGGTTTTTTCTTCAGTTCCATAAGCAAATCAGTGCATCCTGCCCCAAAACGAAATTTCTCCTTTTGCAATTTATTAACTGCTCCAAGAAGTTCTTTTGTCGTACCCGGATTTATTATTTCAAAATTCATGACCTACACAATTTCTTTTTTCAATTTCTTTTTTTCTGCTATCGCTCTCAAAACTTTTTCTGGTGTTATCGGCAAATCAATAACTTCAATGTCAAGAGCGTTGCATACCGCATTTGCAATGGCAGCTGCAGTTGGTATTAATGGTGCTTCGCCCACACCCTTTGCTCCATAAGGGCCTTCTTTATCATTTGTTTCAATCGGGAAGAAATGAATATTCGGAATATCTGCAGCAGTAAGCATTTTATAATTATGAAAATTTGAATTCAATATTTTCCCTTCATGCATCAATAATTCTTCAGTCAAAGCATATCCAACACCTTGTAAAATTCCCCCTTCTATTTGTCCGCCCAACAAAAGCGGATTCAAAACTTTTCCTACATCCTGCGCCACATATATATCAAGCACTCGAACATTTCCGGTATAAGTATCCACTTCCACTTCTATTGCCTGTGCTGCGAAAGCATATGAACCCGAAACATTTCCTTTAAATTCTTTATCCTGAAACTTACTGGTAGGTTCATAAAAGAAGGATGCAATTGCCAATTCATTCGGTTCGCTAAAGTGCATTTCTCTCACTACTTTATCTAATGCAATATGCTCCTTTGTTTTATTAGAAATTATTTCACCACCATCATATTCAAACTCTGAATGTGCTGTTTTTAATAACTCTCCGGCCTTCTTATTCAGTTTTTCCTTTAATATTTTTATTGCTCCCAGCAACGAATTGCCGGCTACAAAACTCGTTCGCGATGCATGCACTCCAACATCCCAAGGTTTTATATCTGTATCTGTATTAATAACTTTTATTCGTTTTAAATCAATACCCAATTCTTCTGAAGCCATCATGGCTAATACAGTTTCCGAACCTTGTCCTATTTCATTTGAACCCGTTATTATTGTACAATATCCATAAGGATCAATTTTCAAAGTCGTTCCACAGCCATCCGAACGGTATATTTTTGCACCTCCTCCAACATGTAACATGGATGCAAGTCCAATTCCTTTTTTATATCTTCCATCCTTTATAGATTCGTAATTCGTAATTCGTAATTACTCTTGGTAATCACTGCTTCCAAACAATCCTTATGTCCGCAAGTATCATAATGCAAACCTTGTCCTGTTACTTCACCCTTTTCATTCGCATTCTGCAGGCGAATCGCAGCTTTATCCATCCCCAATTTTTCAGCAAGCAAATCAATCACTCGCTCCAAAGCAAAAGTCGCCTGCGGATTCCCATATCCTCTGAATGAACCTGCAAACACATTGTTTGTATATACTGCCGTTGCATTAAATTTACATGCCCTTAATTTATAAAGCGAAGAAAACGACTGCATAATAACAAACGGAGTAGTTGCGCCCCACGAAGTATAAGCACCATTATCTTTCACAATATTTATTTCCCTGAAAGTAAAATTGCCTTCCTTATCCACACCCGCTGTAAGCTCTATCTCCATTGGCTGTCGTATAGGTGACGCTATAAATTCCTCTTCTCTCGTATAAAGAATTTGCATCGGTCTGCCAGTTTTTATTGAGAGCAAAGCACATATAGGTTCAAAAGGATGAATATCCAGTTTGCTTCCAAACCCGCCACCAATAACAGGTTGAATCACTCGTATATCCGAAGGATTCATTTTCAGTGCATGTGCCAAATCCCGTTGAAATAAAAATGGAACTTGTGTAGAACTATACATAAGCAACTTTTTATCCACTTTATTATACGATGCCGTCACGTTACTTGTCGCCATACATGCATGCGTCATGCGTGGCAGCGTAAATTTACGCGTAACAATATGTGCACTCTTCTTCCTTTCTTCCTCCAAATTCCCATGCTCATAATGAAATGTTTCAGCAATATTTTTGTTGGAAAATTTACCACTTATAAATTTATTAATTTGCGGAGAAGCCTCTTTCAGTGCCTCATGCATATCATAAACACCTCTCCTTACTCTATATTTTACCTTTATTAACTTCAGCGCTTTCTTAGCAATTTCCTTCGTTTCTGCAGCCACAGCAGCTATTTCATCACGAGTACAATTTGCCTCACCTTTCTTCAAAATAGGATGATCCCGCTTATACCCAATGTTATTAGTATCTACATCGTCTGCCGTTATCACACACACCACACCTTCCAGCTTCATTGCTTCCAAAACATCAATAGATTCAATAATTGCAGAAGGATGTTCAGTTCTCAATATCGCCCCATACAACATATCAGGCAACACAATGTCATGCCCATACACCGCTTTTCCAGTTACCCGAATTTTTGCATCCTGTTTCGGAACGCCCGTTCCTATGACTTTTAATGCCCTTTTCATTCCTGATTATCCCTAATTACTAAATAATTTTTCAGCCGAATCCACTATCTTCACATAACCTGTACACCGGCACAAATTCCCTTCCAAATACTTTTTTATTTCCTCTCTGCTCGGAAAATTATTTCCACTTTCACCAGGCACATGCTGTCCGCTTTCATATTGCGAAACCATTGCCTTTATTGCCATTGCCATCCCCGAAGTACAAAATCCACATTGTACCGCACCACTTTTCACCAGCGATTCCTGGACCGGATGCAATTCGCCATCACCATTTGCGAGCCCTTCAATAGTTGTAACACTTTTTCCATTCACATTCACTGCCAGATACAAACACGAATTCACCGGCGCATCATCCACAAGTACAGTGCAAGCACCACATTCACCCTCATTGCATCCCGCTTTCGTCCCTTTCAATTCCAAATCATCACGCAACAAATCCAGCAAAACAGTCGATCCTTTTATAGAGCAATCAACTTTTTTTCCATTCAGTTTAAATGAAATATCATGTTTTATAACTTTATTTATTTTCTCCTTTTTCAATTTATTTTTTAACTTATGTACTAAACCATTTGTTTATTCAATTCATAATCCAAGCCTAATTTAAAAGCTCTTAAAGTCTTCTCTTTATAATATCCCGTCACGACCGAATCAATCGCCCGCTCCGTAATTTCTTTTTTAAAAGGAAAGTCTTTCATCCTCGTAGCTCTCCCCAACAAAAAGACATTATACAAAACCGAATCAATCTCCTCCGGAAAATGTTCAATAAAAGCTACCTCCGTGCATTGTTTACCCAAATAATACGCAAACTCCACCACATCGGGATATTCAGCCATCTGCGCATTCACAGAATAGGGTTGAATTCTGTAATTACCAAACACAACACTGCTTCTGGTATGAAGATAACTTATGCAACGCTGCGTTTCCAGCGGCTCCAAGCCAATCAGAAAATCAACACCTGCTTTGCCATAAAATCCTGTACAATACTCACCGAGCCCAATGCCGGAAGTAACCACACCGCCACGTTGCGACAGCCCATGAATCTCACTTACACTCACCGGAATGCCTGATAACATTGCCGCTTCCACAATAATATTACTCAAGTAAACAATACCTTGACCACCAACTCCAGCAATTAAAATCTTATAATTCTTAATCATTTATCAAAAAGTTTCTTCCGGTTCAAGTTCCATTTCTTCTTCATTAACCCAGCTAATCGCGTTATTCGGGCAAACATCAATACACAAGCCACATAAATTACAACGGCTTATATCGATCTCCACCTTGCCATGCACCTTCACCATTGCGGGACAGCCGAAGTTGTCAATGCAATGATTGCATTTTTTGCAAGCCTGAAAAAGATTATAGCGTTCTGCCTCCGTTAATAAATCCTCGTCCGCCACTTCTTTCTCCTGTTTATGAGTCGGAGTAGGAACGGTATTTAATCTGTTTAAAGAATAATTTCCTTCGTACTCAAATTCATATTTCCCCAATAATTTACGCACCCCAATTGCGACTTTCTTCCCAGATGCAATAGCGCCAATGACACTTATATTATTACCGGAACTTATATCTCCTGCAACGAATACATTATTATAACCTGTGAAACTATCCTCGTTTTTCACTCGCATGTTTTCATCTTTATTCAACTTCTCAATCACCGATGATTCGGTAGTTTGTCCAATAGCAGTGATGATATAATCGCATTTCAAGTCCTCCAAATGTTTTTTATTGTTGAAATAATGCAGCGAAATATTTATTTCTCCTGTTTTATTTATGGAACAAGTTTCTACAAAACTATCATGAATAAATTCTATTCCTTCATCCACAGCATGTTTTACTTCCTCAGCAAATGCTGGCATTGCAGCTTCTGTTTCAATACAAGTTACAACTACTTTGTTCAATGAGTTTAATTTTTTTGCTGCACGTGCTACATCAATGGCACTGTTTCCGCCACCAATAACCAATACTGTTGCTCCGTGTTTTATATTATTTTCTCTCGCATTAAATGATTTAAGAAAAGAAAGAGCATCTATTCTTTTATCAGAAGGTACTGTAGAATCAATCAATTCAAGCGTTTTTGATTTATTCATTCCAATGGCAAGAATTATAGAATCGTATTCTTTATTTAATTTTTCCAATGAAATTTCTTTAGCTAAAGCGGTATTAAATTTGAAAGTAACACCCATTTCTTCAAGCTGCATTGCTTCATAATCAAAGCCTGTTTTATCCATTCTGAAGTCAGGAATAGCATAGGTTATCATGCCACCTGCCTTTGTTTCTTTTTCAAAAATAGTAATATCGTATCCTGTTTGTATCAAGTCGTAAGCAGCACTCAATCCAGCCGGTCCAGCTCCTATTATTGCTACAGACTTATTTTTTTTATTGCATTCTTTGTTCTTTTCTTTGGATGAGAAAAGTCACGGAAGTTTTCATCAATTGCAGAAACCAGGTGTTTTAATTTCTTAATCGGCACTACATTGTTTTGTGTTGAAAAAAGTTCGCAAGGGCGATGACATATAGCACTACAGGTTCTTGCAAACAACATTTTATCACGAACAATTTCCACTGCCGATTTATAATCGCCTTCAATTATAGAGTTGAAAAACCCATGATTGCAGATGTTTGCAGGGCAAAGTTGTTCGTCTCCAGAAATAGAAATTTCAGAAATTAATTTTGCTTTCGCTCTTGATAAATTATTTTTGGGCGCATAGCATCTTGAACAGGAAATCAAAGCATCTTCATGGTTGGCGCAGGAATTACAACGATTATGATCAACAGCGATTTTTAATTTCTTATCAATTTTATCTTTGAAATCAGGCAGGAAGATGCACGAGGCTTTTGCTATCACTACAGAAACGCCTTCAAACTCCATTGCTTTATTCAATTGTTTGAAGCTATCACGAATATTAAATGGATTAATAGTTTTAACCATTTCCACTCCAAGCCCTTTCAACAAAGGCGGAATATCAATCTCATGATATTTAGGAAGTCGTGAAGCCCCAGGATGGGCCTGATGTCCGGTCATCCCAGTAGTTCTGTTATCAAAAATAACAACAAGTATGTTTGCTCTTGTATATACTGCATTTACAAGGGATGCAAGCCCGGAATGAAAGAATGTTCCATCGCCAACTAATGCCACCACCTTCTGCTTTTTTTCTGAATTATGAGCCGATTCAAATAGTCCCTGAGCCATACTTATACTCATTCCCATATGATTGATTGTATCAAGCATTTTCAATGGCGGCAATGCACCAAGACCGAAACATCCAATATCTCCGCATAAAATAAGTTCGCTTTGTTCGCGCGAAATCGCAAGTTTCAATAAATAAAAGGTGGCGCGATGCGGGCATCCAGCGCATAATGCAGGAGGACGAGGAGGAAGATTATTCAAATACTTTTCGGTATCTGCAAGTGTAATATTTTCAGTACTGCTGAAATCTGTTTCCAAAAAATCCTGAAGAACATTTGTAATCAAGTCAATTGAAAACTCCCCTGTTGTAACTAATCCTGCAAAACCTTTTCCAAGAATAGTTGTATTTATTTTATTTTTTTGAGCAATCGTTCGCACTGAATTCTCAAGTATAGCATCCAGTTCTTCAAGGATTAATATTTTCTCATAATCTCTTTTTAAAAATGAGACTACTTCTTTTTCAGGAAAAGGATGAATCATTCCCAAGTCAAGAACATTAACTTTTTCGGTAACATTATTTTGAGAAAGTATTTCTGTTATATAAGTAGTAGCTACTCCGGTGCTTATTATTCCATGCTTAGCTTTGTGTTCATTAAATATATATTTGCTGTTCACAGCAAGTAACTCAAGCACATTTTCATTCTTCAATTTATCAAGTAATCGGGCGTGTGCTGCCGCTGTGCGGGCAGGAATGTTTATATGCTCGGGTAAACGTTCAAATTTAGGAATGCCGAATTCATGATTAATATTTCCATATGTTACAATTCCTTTGGTATGAGAAACACGAGTGGTAGTGCGTACTATAACAGGCAACTTGATTTTTCCTGAAAGTTCAAATGCCTGTTTAATCATTTCAAAAGCATCGGCAGGAGTAGCAGGATTAAGCATTGGAACCGAAGCCATTTGTCCCCAATAGCGTGAATCCTGCTCATTTGAACTGGAATGACAACCGGGGTCGTCACAAACAACTATAACTAAAGGCGCACCAATTGTCTGATATGTAACTGACATAAGTGCATCGCTCGCCACATTCATCCCTACATTTTTCATTACACACATGGCGCTGCGATTGCCAATAGAATAAGCAATTGCTTTCTCCAAGGCTATTTTCTCATTGATGCTGTATTCAAAATACACTGGGTCTTTAGTTATCTCTGGATACTTCTCTTGATTTATTGGATTACTTTGAAAGGTATTAACATGACTGAATATTTCTGAAATCTCCGTTGAAGGAGTTCCGGGATAAGCAAACACACCATTAACACCTGCTTCCAGAGCAGCGCGCGCTATTCCTTCATTGCCCATAACACATGTTTTATGAGGGGAAGTATGAGGCGTTAATATTTTAATAGTGCGTTCTATCATCTATATCACATTATTTTTTTCAAGTATGGTTCGTTCGTCAATCGTATATCCAGCCTCTGCAATAACTTTCCTGGTTTGCTCGCCAAGACGCGGTGCACAAGTAAGTGTATTGTTATTTGTTTTCAAAAAAGCAGTTTCAAAAGAAGGTGGAAATAATGAAACAACTCTGCCATCAGGCATTTTTGTCTTCAACATTTCTCTTGCGATAAATTCAAGCGAAGCAACTTCTTTTATTGTGTTAATCGGTGAAACCGAAAGATTAATACAAAGACATAATTCAGTAAACTCCTTAGTGGAATAACGTTTGGTGAGCTCTCCTATTTCTTTATAAATCGTTTCCTTATCATTCATTCGTCCCTGGTTTGTTATTCTATCTTGTTTGAAAAGTGTTTCAAAACCTTTTAATGAACAAAACTTTGCCCATTGGGAATCGTTGCCAATGGCGAGATATACCATTCCGTCTCGTGTAGAATAAACATTGCAGGGAATAAAACTTCGGTGTTCATTACCACTTCTTTTGAAAAGTTCAGTATCGCCTTTTACAAATTGATGTTGAGGCAATGCAGTAATCAACCAGCTTGCAGCGCATTGAGCCATTGAAATATTAATTTCTTTACCACCAGCATTATTTTCAAGCATGGCAAGCAGAACCTGTGTAAATGCTTCGTCTCCTGCTTTTAAATCAATAATAGGAATGCCGCAAGGAACAGGTTTCCCTTCAGGTTCACCTGTTAAATAAGTATATCCCATCAAGGCTTGTAATGCAGGGTCGTAGCCTGCACTATTGGGATATGCAGGTCCCATGGCAGAAATGCTGCACCAGATTAATTTCGGATTAGCTTGTTTCAGCGTTTCAAAATCAATTCCAAGTTGCTTGTATCTTTTCGGTAATGTGTTGCACATAAACACATCTACCTTCAATTCTTTTATAATTTTCAATAAAAGTTCCTGCCCTTCTTTCTTCTTAAGATTGATTGTTATCGCCTCTTTGCCAATGTTTGGGGCAATATAATAAGAATGCAAGTCTTTATATCCAACATCTGCGCCTATATAACGATTAGGGTCGCCGGGATTTCCACCACCATCTTCGGCAGGAGTTTCCAGACGAATAACTCTCCATCCCTGATGCACCATGCGTTGCGTAGCAAAGGGCAAAGCAAGTGCCTGCTCAAGAGACAACACAGTTATTTTTTTGCTGCCTGTCATTTATTTAAAAAATATCGGTTCTTTAAATTCACCATAAACATCTTTCATTGCAGTTACAATTTCACCAACCGTGCAGTATTCCTTCACTGCAGCAATTATGGATGGCATCAGATTTTTATTATCTATAGCATCCTGCTTAACTACAGCGAGACACGCTTTTACCTTATCTCCATTTCTTTCCGCCTTAATCTTATTAAGCTTTGCAATCTGAATATCCGCGCCTTTAGGGTCGTAAGGATGAAACTCAACATCTTTTGATTCTTCTTCCCTTGTAAAGATATTAACTCCCACTTTTGGAACTTTACCGGTCTGCATTCCCATTTCGCGCTGGTATGCTTGTTTTGAGACTGATTCCTGAATTTTACCGGAAGCTACCGCATTCACAATTCCATCCCATTTTTCCACGGTTTTCATTTCCTTTTTAATCTCTTCTTCAAACTTATCTGTGAGCGCTTCCACGTAATACGAGCCTCCCAGCGGATCCACAGTATCACAAATTCCCATTTCATGAATCATTATCTGCATCGTGCGAAGAGAAATTTCAGCAGAATGTTCTGTCGGAATTGTATAGGCTTCATCATAACTGCAGAGTGCCATTGTTTGTGTACCCGAAAGGGCGCTTATCAATGCATAATATGCACTTCTAACAATATTGTTTTCAGGTTGTTCCTTAGTAAGTCCGCCACCACCACCGCCCGCAATCATGCGCAGCCAGCACGAACTGTCCTGTTGTGCATGATACTCTTCGCGTATAATCTTTGCCCAAAGTCTTCTTCCGCCTCTGAACTTAGCTATCTGTTCAAACAAATTTCCATATATATCAAAGTTGAAAGAAAGCCGTGACGCAAAATCATCAATGGTAATTCCTCTTTCCAAAGCACCATCTGTATATGCTTTTGCAATACAAAAAGCATACGCCATCTCTTGTATTGGATTTGCACCGCTTTCGCGGATATGATAGCCGCAAACACTAACAGGGCTATACTTAGGAACATGTTTCGCACAGTATTCTATCGTATCAACAACTAATTTCACTGATTTATCAACAGGAAAAATCCACGTTCCCCTGCCAATAAATTCTTTAAGAATATCATTCTGAGCAGTGCCTCTAAGTTTTGAAATATCATAACCTGCTTTCTCCGCCATCGCCACATACATCGCAATAAGAATAATTGCAGTGCCGTTGATAGTCAGCGATACCGTGATTTTATCCAGATCAATATTCTTGAAAGCAATTTCAAAATCAGCTAAAGTATCTATTGACATTCCCACTCTTCCTACTTCGCCAAACGCTCTAGGGTCGTCAGAATCAAGACCGCATTGAGTTGGTAAATCAAATGCTACATTTAAGCCCGATTGTCCATTTTTTATAAGAAATTGAAATCGTTCATTTGTTTCTTCAGGAGAAGCAAAACCGGCATATTGACGAATCGTGAATGGTTTATTCCTGTACATGGTCGGATGAATCCCTCTCGTGAAAGGATATTCACCAGGCATCTCATTTTTAATAACCGATTCGTTAATATCCGCTTCTGTATAAACAGGATTCACTTCAATCCCTGATTCAAGAAATACTGGTTTCACATTCAGTTCCTTTGCAGTCTTGCCCTTTACTGTTTTTGTTTCGCTAGCGTTCATTATTTCAGTTTTATTCTATAATTAGACGGAAACATTAATTGTATTAAAATAAGCTACAACATCTGATACTTTACTGCCTGTCGGAAATGCTTGTGATGCGCCAATCTCCCTTAATTTAGCAATATCTTTTGCAGGAATATTACCTCCTACAAACCATGGAATGTTCAACTTTCTTTCCTGCATTACTTCTTTCATTTTTTGTGCAAGTACCAGGTGAGTGCCCGAAAGTATTGACATACCAATAATGTCCACCTTATTTTCTACAGCCATATCAACAATTTCTTCAATAGATTTTCTAAGACCCGTATAAACCACATTGAATCCTGCATCAATTAATCCGTGAGCAAGTACTTTTACTCCTACATCATGCCCGTCAAGTCCCGGTTTTGCTAATAATACTTTCATCTCTGATACTATTTCAATTCATTAAATGCTCAAGTTTTACTAATTGTTTCCCGCGTTCAATAGCCTTTTCGTTTTCAGGAATCAAGTTGTGATGGCGCATAGGCAAAGACTTCTCAAGTCCTTTACGCATATATTCAGGTTCAATTAAAGGCTTCAATTTTAAGAAAGCACCAAGTACAAGCATATTAAATACTTTAGATAAACCCAGTCGTGCCGCTTCATCTGCAGCATCAATTGTATATACGTTGATGTCTTTTCTTACCGGATGACGAACAATTCCATTAGGGTCGTAAATCAATACACCGCCTGGTTTCACTGAGTCTTCAAACTTATCCATTGATTGCTGATTAAGAATGATGGCAGTATCAAACTTATTTAAAATAGGCGAACTGATGCGTTCATCACTTATAATAACAGTTACATTGGCAGTGCCACCGCGCATTTCAGGGCCGTAAGACGGGAACCAACTTACTTCTTTATTCTGCATCATACCCGAATAAGCAAGTATCTTACCCATTGATAAAACGCCTTGTCCGCCAAATCCGGCGATAATAATTTCTTCAGTCATTTTGAAATAATTTTATTTTTAATTCCATTTTAAATTCACAAATCCGACATTTATTTTTCCTTCGGAACTTTAATATCACCCAACGGATAATAAGGAAACATGTTCTCTTCCATCCATTTGTTTGATTGTTCAGGTGTCATCTTCCAGCCCGAATTGCAATTTGAAACAATCTCCACAAAACACAACCCCTTATTCAATTTTTGATATTGTATTGCTTTTTCAATTGCCTTTTTTGCCTTGCGTACATTAGCCGGAGTATGCACAGACTGACGAGAAACAAAATAAGTACCTGGGAGCATAGCAATTAATTCAGTAATCTTTAAAGGATATCCCATAGTCTCTACATCACGTCCATAAGGTGATGTAGCTGTTTTCATATTCGGCAAAGTAGTGGGAGCCATTTGTCCGCCGGTCATTCCATAGATACCATTATTTACAAAAAAGATAGTAATGTTCTCTCCGCGATTACAAGCGTGCAGCGTTTCTCCTGTTCCAATCGCAGCAAGGTCGCCATCTCCCTGATAAGTAAATACAAATTTATCAGGCATGAGTCTTTTAATTCCTGTCGCTACTGCCGGTGCTCTACCGTGTGCAGCCTGCTGCATATCGATATTCATAAAATCATATGCAAGTACCGAACAGCCTACAGGAGCCACTCCTATTGTGTCTGCCTGTAAATTCATTTCTTCCACCACTTCCATTATCAAGCGGTGAGCAGTTCCATGTCCGCAGCCCGGACAATACGAAAGCGGGTTATCTGTCAGCAAACACGTTCTCTCATAAACCACATTATCGTGGTCTGCTATTATTTCTTCTCTAGTTGGTATGTAGTTCATAATTTTTTTCTTTAATGAATTACCCCGAGGCAGAGCCTCGAGGTATCAGTTAAAGGATTTTTTTAATTCCGAGGCAGAGCCTCGGGGTATTAACCGACAACCTAATAAATTTATTTTCAAGAACATTTAATACTTCATCCGGTGCAGGCATGATACCGCCAAGGCGACCATAGTGCTCAACAGGTACAGCGCCGTTAACAGAAAGACGGACATCCTCAACCATCTGTCCTGCGCTCATCTCTACTGACAACATTCCTTTAACCTGCTTTGCAAGCTTCGCTAATTCCTTTGACGGATAAGGGAAAAGGGTAATAGGTCGAAGCAACCCAACTTTAATTCCGCGCTCTCTGCCAAGTAATACAGCCTTCTGGCAGATACGTGCACTGGAGCCATAAGCAACAAATAAATACTCTGCATCATCACACATAATCCTTTCAAAACGAACTTCAGTTTGTTCAATATGTTTGAATTTTTTCTGAAGATTTATATTGATTATTTCCTGTTTCACAGGATTCAAATCAAGGGAAGTGATGATGTTTCGCTCTCTGTCTGGCGTTTTGCCAGTAGTAGCCCAGGGATATTTTTGTTTTATTTCAGCATCAGTTAGTCTCTGAATCTGTTCATCTAATTCTACCTTCTCCATCATCTGACCTATTGCGCCATCCGATAAAACCATTACCTGAATACGATGTTTGAAAGCAAGTTCAAAGCCAAGCTTCGCGAAATCATACATCTCCTGAACGGAAGCAGGAGCAAGCACAATCATCTTATAGTCGCCGTGTCCTCCTCCTTTCACCGCCTGAAAATAATCCGACTGCGATGGCTGAATAGTGCCTAATCCTGGGCCTCCGCGAACAACATTAAGCAGCAAACATGGAAGTTCGGTGCCTGCCATAAATGAAATCCCTTCCTGCATTAAGCTGATACCAGGGCTAGAAGAGGAGGTCATCACTCTTTTACCACAAGCTGCTCCACCATATACCATGTGTATGGAAGCAATTTCACTCTCCGCCTGCAACGTAATCATACCGGTTCTTTCCTTCGTTTTGGTAGCCATCAGATATTCCAGTACCTCCGACTGTGGAGTAATCGGATAACCGAAATACCCATCGCATCCCGCACGAATAACGCCTTCGGCAATTGCTTCGTTACCTTTCATTAATCTTATATCCTTCATATTTTATTATTTTAATTTACTTTTTCTTCTTTTAATTTTACTCTGTACACTGTTATTGCGCCATCCGGACAGACCAATGCGCAATTGGTACATCCATTACAGTCGTCATTAATACTAGTAGCAAAATGATATCCTTTACTGTTTAAGTTCCCCGACATCTTAATGGTTTTCTCCTTACATACAGGCACGCAAAGCTCGCAACCCTTGCATCTTTCTGTGTTTACCACAATTTCTCCTTTTACTGTTGCCATTGTTATCTAATTTAATTATTAATTTTCCAATATTATTACCGAAGCTATTGCACCCGGTCCGCCTATGTTATGGGTCAATCCCCTTTTTGCATTTTTCACTTGCCTTTCCCCGGCATTTCCCCGCAAATGATTGGCTACTTCCACCACCATTCTTATTCCTGTGGCTCCCACCGGATGTCCGCAGGATAATAAACCACCGCTAACATTCACCGGAATCTTTCCTCCAAGTTGTGTTTCCTTTCCACGTATCAGTTCCTTTGCCTCTCCCTGTTTGCACAATCCTAAGTCTTCATAAGTAAGCAATTCAACTATTGAAAAACAATCGTGTACTTCTACCAAATCTATTTCATCAATCGGGTTGGTAATTCCTGCCTGTTTATATGCAGTTTTTGCTGCCTGCCGTGTTGCTTCAAATGAAAGAAAATCATGGTTTGGATCAAAGAAAGGCAAGTCCCATCCGGTAGAAACAGAGAGTCCTAATCCTTTTATATAAATTGGTTTATGCTTCTTCTTATCAACATCTTCTGCTCTTACCATTATCACACAAGCCGCGCCATCAGTGGTCGGGCAACTGTCAAGAACAGTTAATGGATTTGCAACCATCTGCGATTTCATAACTTCTTCCAGCGAACAAGGTTTGCGATAAAAGGCTTTTTCATTTAATGAACCGTGATAATGATTCTTTACTGAAACAGTTGAAATATCTTCACGCGTAACTCCAAATTCTTTAATCATTCTGTTTGCATACACAGCAAAAGTTCCTGCCGCAGTAAATCCTTTTTGCAAAAATGGATGACCGTATTCAACCATCATTTTTACTATTGAATCCTGTGGTTGTCTGTCACGCAGCTTCTCCACACCTAATGCTAAAGCAACATCACATTCTCCGGCGCGTAATGAATTCACCGCATTTCGTATCGCATCTGCTCCCGAAGCACAGAAGTTGGATACTCTTGTAACTGGTATATTATACAGCGAAAGCGGTTCGCTTAAGTCCATTCCGCTTCTTCCTTTGAAAACACCTATCTCAGGAAACGCAGTTGATAACCATGCTGCGCCAATATCATCCATTGAAACACCGGAATCAGCAACAGCCTGCATTGCAGCATCACGAACCAAATCATCATAACTCTGATGAAACAATTCACCGAACCTGGTTACGCCAATTCCTATTATCGCTATGTCTGCCTGTTTACTCATTGCTTATCGCTTTCCAGAAATAGTTTGGCTTTGCATCATTCTCAATCATTTTTCTTAAAACCAATTTAACTTTTGAGCCAATAGTTATATTGTTTTTATCAGGGAACATAGTATCTGTTTGCTGAACGGTAATCCGTCCTCCTCCATCCAAATCAATTACCAGCATGGCGATTGGCGGAAATGAAGCAGGGAAATAATGTTCATTCGTCAGCGTATAAACTGTTCCTGTTTTATTTAATTGTACAATTGAAAACTTGTCGCATTTACACTTTTTACACCTTGTTGATTTCAAATAATAAATTGTTCCGCACTCTTCACATTTAAATCCTTTCAAATAAAGTAACGTGTCTTTTTCTCGCTCCGCCATCATTTCCGATGAGAACATTTCCTTAGTACTATATTGAGATGATTTAAAATCACCCGCCTTTTTAATCAGCAAATAATCCTGATAGCTATTTATTAAATCAAAACTGCTAAGCTGTTCCTGCAACAGTTTCTTCTTCGGAGCACCAGTACTTTTTATTTCAAAATAGTTTGTACCATTGGTATAATCTGCAAGAAGAATATTTTTCTTCCCGTTCTCCAATTCATTTATAAGAAGCAGCAAAGCATGAGCAGAACCGGTGTTTCCGATTTTTGATGTTAGTGTATCCTTGGCAAATTGACTTTCTTCAAACCCTTCTTTAGCAAATATGCCTCCTGCCATGCGTGCATAAAGCGAATTAAGAATTACAGCATCTATTGTCTTCGGATTTTTTACAATATTTTTTAATGAAAATGAAACATTGTTTTTAAAACCTGCATCTCTGCTGAATCTCGGGTCGTACTGAATGTCATTTAATTTATAAGTGAATTCTTCAGCAAGAGCACTGCTGAACGATCTCGCGGTTGTTATCTCTGTATTTCCTTTTTCATTACTCAATAATAGTGCGCATACACCATGTCCGAAAGGAGCAGTAAGTTCTTTGCCTGTCTCAGGGAAAACAACATCGGCAGCCACAACAAGTATATTATTATATTTTCCAGTGTCAATAAATTCGTGTGCCAATAATAAAGCATCCGTTCCGCTGCGCGAACCAGCAGTAAAATCAAGTGCTAATATTCCCTGATTAAGATTTAATAAATCAGCAAGGTAAGAAGCATGGTAACGATTTTGAAAAACAGGAGTAGATGTTGCGAAAAATATTCCATCAATAGTTCCCTTCGGTATGTCTTTCGTTGCTTCGTAAGCAAGAGTAATTATATCTTCATCGGTATAGCAAACTGCTTTCATCACACCTTTCTTTCCTTTCGGATTCAGGATGCTGTCCTCAATCCTGAAGTGAGGCAATGCAATTCCGTATGATATAATAGTACTCATTTTTACATAGGTGCTGTCGTCTTTTCGTTTATCTCCGCGTAAAATGGTTCTTCTAATGCCTGAAACATTTTTCCCAAATCAAACTTCTTTGCTATTTTATTTTCATTGAATACATGCAGCAGCGCTTCCATAGGAATCATTTCTGTGCGTTTCAACAGATAGAATATATTATATATGGAAGAGTTTTTTGCTCCGCCTCTTTCTCTAAAAGGGAATGGAATAACTTCTGCTTTTGTCTCAGGAGCTTTTAATGAACTGTCAATAAATAGTTTTCCGCCCTTCATATTTGCAAGTGTTTTGCGGGCATATTCCAATCCGTCAGCTGATGTAACACATATTACATCCGGGTTTGGCGAACCGGTATAAAGTATTTCTTCGGAAGAAAGTATTACTTCAGCTGCCGAAAATCCAACTCCTACAGTCACCGGATAACTTCCTTTTTTTGTTCCGTTTAATCCCGAAGTTATTCCTGCCTTCAATAAAAATTCTGCTGCAGCCTGCACTCCTTCTCCCGCAGAGCCGCATAACATAAGGCGAATAGGTTTTTTCAATGTCGTAGCAAATAAAGTTTTAATTGCATCTTCTTCATTGAAAAGTGGTTTAAGTTCGCTCTTCACTACTGTTTTATATGCTTCTACTTCTCTGTCAACAAACTTTTCAATCTTCAATCCTGCGCCTTCCACCACTTTTGAAAGTTTCATTCCCGGATTTGATTTCACTCCGTAGCTCGGACAAATTTCCATCACTTCAACCAGCGAAAAACCTTTCCTCGAAAATGCTTCAGCAAGTTCTTTTGAGAAGTCCGAAATGCCTTCCAGCCTTGATACATACGATACTCCGTCAACTGCTGAAATTAATTTACAGATATCATATCCCGTCTTCACACCACCTTCAGGTAAGTAAGGAGTTTTAAACCCGAAAGGAGTAAATTCACTCGGCTGTCCTCCGGTCATTCCATACAGAAAATTGTTGTGAATAACCACCGTCATGTTAAAACCATTATGTGCTGCATCTATCAAATGCTGCATTCCGATAGTCGCTCCACCGTCACCTATAAAAACAATTACCTTCTTATCAGGATTATTCAAAGCTGCCGAAACGCCTGTAGCCAATGCCACCGACCGACCATGCAAACCGTGAACTGTATGTGTCAAAAATGATTTATCTATAATTCCGTGGCAGCCAATATCAGTTACCAGCACAATATTCATCGGGTCGTAACCCAACAGTTGCAACGCTTTTTCGGTATTCGCAGCTATATGATTATGTCCGCATCCTTTGCAGAAAGGTAATGGCGCATCCGTTAAAAAGTTATTCATATCGTCTTGCTTTTTTCCTGTTTATTCACACAAAACAGCATCCATAATTCTTGCAGGAGTTATCATTTCCGCAATTCCGTTCACTCCTTTTACATTTTTATTTCCCCGCTCGCCAAAAAGAATATTCCTGAATTGTCCCGAAAGATTCTCTTCTGCTATCACCATTTTTTTATACTTATCCATTAGTTCAAAATACACCGGCGGCACAGGCAACATTGTTTTCACTTTCAACAGCGAAACTTTTCCTCCCTCTTCTCTTATGTTTTTCACTGCTTCCCTGCTTGCAGCACTTGTAATTCCATACGAAATCAAAAGTGTCTCCGCTCCATTCTGTTCATCATAATCATAAAACAAATGCTGTTTATGATTTTGTCTGTGTTTGTATTCCAGCCGCTTTGTATTGTCAATGGCTTCTTTCGAAGTGTTCTGAATAATTCCTTTCTGGTCGTGAGTGGAAGCAGTAAACCGTACCTGATGTTTTGAATTACCTACCGGCAGAAATTCAGGAACCATTGATTCCCCTGTTTTATAAGGCACGTATGTTTCATCGCCCTCATAAAATTTCCGTTCTATTTTATTTATTGCATTAAGTTTTGCAATCGAGAAACTGGCAAGCGTCATTATCTCTTCCTTCGAAGTAAGAAATACCACAGGCGTTCTCAAGTCGATAGCCATTTGCATTGCTTTTGCAGGCATCTCCCAGCAGTCTTTCATATTGGAAATACTTACCACTGGCAACGAAAACCCTCCTGAAATAGCACCATTCAGCAATGCCAAATCTCCCTGAGCTCCGCAAGTAGCTGTTCCTGTTGCAGGTCCAAGGCGCTGAACAAGTATTATCAGCATCGGCAACTCCATCATGTATGCCATATTCACCGATTCGAGCATCAGCGCAAACCCCGGAAACGAAGAGGCTGTCACAGGAAACTTCCCTGTTGTTGCATATCCGCACATCCATTGCAGCGTGGAAATTTCATCCGGTGCAGCAAAAAACGAAGGAAGACGTTCCTGAGAATAAGAGTATAAAAGATTGGCAGGCGTTATCGGATATCCAATAAATACATCAGCACCGGCGCGAGCCAGCGACTCTATTATCAATTCAGAGCCATCCATTATCAATCGCGATTCTTTTACGGCTGCTTCCATCATCTATTTTGCGTGGCTGTGTTTTATTTAATTACACAAAGCTATTTATAGTTAAATCAGCAAACTATGATATATATCAGCTACCAACGAAAGTCATAAAGTGGGAATTTGCAAAGCGCAGGTAACTATTTTATGTTTTGAGCGAATTTCCTTACTGCTATTTATTAAGTTCCTCCCTGCTTTCGGCTACAATAAGGTGCAGTTGGAAGAGTGGTGTTCTTTATAAAGTTTTATCGGGTTTGTGTTGACTATTATTGGACATTGTTTGGTGTAGTGTTCCGCTATGTCATAAATGACAAGTCCTCTGGGCTTTTTCTTTCATTTCATTTAAAGGCGGGACGCCTTGTTAAGAGCGACGTAGCGTCCGCTACGTCGAACGGGGTTATAGCATCTGTTACTTTACACGAAACTGTATGTATTTCATTATCTTTATTCTTCTTACAGGATAAAAAAATGAAAGAGGAATAAAAATCAATATTAATATGTATTTTATCTTTTTCAAAATAATTAGACTTACACAAAAGTACTTATAAAATAATTGGTGCTCGAAATCATTCGTCACTACAAAACACCTAAAGATTTCTGAATTTTAGTAAAAAAGCACGTAAATGTTCGCCTGACACACGTCATTTGGCAAATGACACACGTCAAATTGGAAATGACACACGTCAAATGCCAAATGACACACGTCAAATTGGAAATGACACACGTCAATTGGAAAATGACACACGTCGCGTGAATTTGGAAGTACTTTTAAAGCAAACGAAAAAAGCAGAAATTAAAACTAACTCATCTTTAAAATTAAAACCTTCAAGATTTTGAAAATCTTGAAGGTTTTAATACGTTTCAAACAAAAAAGTCCACTGGAAATATAGTGCTTTTTTTAAACACCGATTCAAAATCCAATGGACTTATATAAAAAAGAATAAAATAATGAATGATATAAATCAGTATTTTTGTATTCCTTAAAATAGAGAGATAGAGCGATGGACAAATTTTCGTATTTAGGCAATGCCGATACAATAGCGATTGAAGAATTATTTCAACAATATTTGAAAGATGCCGATTCGGTGGAAAGTGGCTGGAAACAGTTCTTTTCAGGGTTCGAATTTGCAAGAAAAAATTATGAAGAAGCCGGTGAGATACCTTCCAGTGTAAAAAAGGAATTTGATGTTATCAATCTTATAAACGGCTACAGGCAGCGTGGTCACCTGTTCACAGTTACCAATCCGGTGCGCGAACGCAGAAAATATACGCCTACTTTGGATGTCGAGAATTTCGGATTGTCCAATGCCGATTTGGAAACAGTGTTCCATGCCGGAGTGCAAATAGGAATAGGACCTGCCAAACTGAAGGATATTATTGCACATCTTCATCAGACGTATTGCCAATCGATAGGTGCCGAATATTTATATGTCCGCACACCTGAAGTAGTTAGTTGGCTGCAGACCAAAATGGAAAACTCGAGGAATACTCCTGCTTTTTCAAATCTCGAAAAGCTTACTATACTTGATAAACTTAATCAGGCTGTGATATTCGAAAACTTCCTGCATACTAAATTCGTGGGACAGAAACGTTTCTCGATGGAAGGAGCAGAAGCTGCAATACCTTCACTGGATACTGTTTGCGAATGTGGTGCCGATTTGGGAGTAAAGGACTATGTGATAGGAATGGCTCACCGCGGACGTTTGAACATACTTACCAATATTCTTCATAAAAAATTTGAAGATGTATTTTCTGAATTTGAAGGATACCTTACCGAAGACGTGGATTTTGACGGCGATGTAAAATATCATCAGGGATACTCCAACGACCGGATAACCGATAACGGCAACAGTTTCCACTTGAGCCTTACTCCTAATCCATCTCACTTGGAAACCGTAGACCCTATTGTGGAAGGAATCTGCAGAGCGAAAATTGATACTATTCACAAAGGAGATATTCATAAAGTCTGCCCAATATTGATACATGGAGATGCAGCGTTGGCGGGCCAGGGCGTAGTGTATGAAGTATTGCAGATGTCGCAGCTGGAAGGATATAAAACCGGAGGAACGATACATGTTGTCATCAATAATCAGATAGGATTTACTACCAATTATCTCGATGGGCGTTCGTCCACATATTGTACGGATGTGGCTAAAGTGACGCTGTCGCCTGTGTTTCACGTGAACGGAGATGATGTGGAAGCACTGGTTTTTGTTTCACAGATGGCAATGGAATTCCGTCAGAAATTCCATCGCGATGTATTTATAGATGTGCTGTGTTATCGTAAATACGGGCATAACGAAGGCGATGAACCGCGTTTCACACAGCCTCTTTTATATAAAGCAATTGCTTCTCATCCAAATCCTAAAGATATTTATACAGATAAATTAATTGCTGAAGGCATTATAGATACTGATTATGCAAAGGATGTAGAGAAAAACTTCAGGGAGTTGCTGCAGGAAAAACTTGATTTGGCAAAGCAAAGAGAGAAAACGAAAATAACTTCTTTCCTGAAAGGACAATGGAATGGCTTTAAAATGGCTGATGCAACAGCATTTGATAAATCACCGGATACTTCCATTGACAAGAAAACATTTTTGGAGATTGCTAAGAAAACTGTTGAACTGCCGAAGGATAAACCGTTTTTCAATAAAGTAAAAAAGCTGTTTGACGACCGCGCAGCAATGATTACCAATGATAAATACGATTGGGCAATGGGCGAGTTAATGGCGTATGCAACATTGATGAACGATGGAACGAATGTTCGTTTCAGCGGACAGGATGTGGAACGCGGAACTTTTTCTCACCGACATGCCGTTGTTACTTTCGAGGATTCGGAAGAAAAATATATACCATTGAATAATATTGGTGCAAAAGGAAAATTAACCATTTATAATTCCCTGCTTTCGGAATATGGAGTACTTGGTTTTGAGTTTGGATACTCAATGGCAGTGCCGAATGCATTGACAATATGGGAAGCGCAGTTCGGCGATTTTTTCAACGGAGCACAAATTATAATTGACCAGTATATTACTTCTTCAGAATATAAATGGCGAAGAATGACTGGCTTGGTAATGCTGTTGCCACACGGTTATGAAGGAATGGGACCGGAACATTCTAGCGCAAGAATTGAACGTTTTTTACAGCAATGCGCTGAAAACAATTTACAAATTGTAAACTGTACAACACCTGCAAATCAGTTCCACGTGCTTCGCCGACAGATAAAGCGTGATTTCAGAAAACCATTAATCTGTTTCACTCCAAAGAAACTTTTGCGTTATCCAACTTGCGTTTCATCGTTGAAAGATTTTACAGAAAAAAACTTTCAGGAAGTAATAGATGATGAAACAACAAAAGCAAAATCAGTAAAGAAGATTGCTTTCTGCAGTGGAAAAATATATTATGATTTGATTGAATACAAACAAAAAGAAGGGAATGAAGATATTGCAATTGTTCGTGTGGAGCAGTTGTATCCATTGCCAATTATCCAACTGAAAGAAGTGCTGAAAAAATATTCAAATGCGAAAGAATATCTTTGGGTACAGGAAGAGCCCGAAAACATGGGTGCCTGGATATATATGCAAAGTAAATTCCGTGAAGTGAATTTAAAATATGTAGGCAGAGAAGCAAGTGCGAGTCCGGCTACAGGATATGGTAAGTTGCATAATCAGCAACAGGAAAGCATTATAAACGCTGTGTTTACAAAACAATTAGTAAATAAATAGTATTATGTATTATGTACAGAGTATTAAGATACTGTACATAATATATAATACTTAATACATAAATAAAATGGCAATAATAGAAATGAAAGTACCGAGTCCGGGCGAATCGATTACAGAAGTAGTGATTGCCCGCTGGGTAAAAAAAGACGGTGAATATGTAGAGAAAGATGAAGTGGTGGCGGAAATAGATTCTGATAAAGCAACATTGACTATTAATGCAGAAGAGTCGGGCGCAATAAAAACAATGGCTGCAGAAGGCGATACTGTAAAAGTAGGACAGGTAGTTTGTACGATTGATACTTCGGTAAAAGGTGAAAAGAAGGTGGGGAAGAAAGAAGAAAGTGTGAAAGTGGAAAGTGCAAAGGCAACTGTAGAGGCAGTTAAAGAAGCGACACCAACAACTATCAACAAACAACAAACAACTTCTTATGCCAATGGAACTCCTTCGCCTGCTGCAAAAAAACTAATGGATGAAAATAATATTCCTGCAAATAAAATTGTTGCTTCTGGTAAAGATGGACGCATAACAAAAGGAGATGTTTTAAATACTTTGTCAGCCGGTTTTGATTCTTCTGTTACAGCAAAATGGGGGGGTAGCAGAAATACCGACCGGACAAAAATGTCGCCGTTGCGCAAGAAACTTGCACAGCGATTAGTTGCTGTAAAAAATGAAACGGCAATGCTTACTACTTTCAATGAAGTGGATATGAGTGCCATTTACACTATGCGCGCCAAATACAAAGATAAATTCAAGGAAGTACATGGAACAAATCTTGGTTTTATGAGTTTCTTTACAAAGGCGGTAACCGAAGCATTGAATCATTTTCCGGCAGTGAATGCAATGATTGACGGCGACGAAATAGTTTACCATAAATATGCTGATATTGGAATAGCAGTGAGTGCGCCCAAAGGCTTGGTCGTGCCGGTTCTTCGCAATGCCGAGCAAATGAGTCTGGCGGAAATAGAAACCTCGATTAAAAACCTTGCTGTGAAAGCTCGCGATAATAAAATTACTTTGGACGATATGACAGGCGGTACTTTCACCATTACAAATGGCGGGGTTTTTGGCTCGATGATGAGCACTCCTATTATTAATCCGCCGCAAAGCGCAATACTTGGAATGCACAATGTTGTTGAACGCCCTGTGGCTGTTAACGGCCAGGTGGTTATTCGTCCGATGATGTATGTCGCTCTATCCTACGACCATCGAATAATTGACGGACGTGAATCAGTTGGTTTTCTGGTAAAAGTAAAAGAGATGCTTGAGAATCCAACAAGAATGTTGTTTGGAGGAAAAGACCCGAGCGAAGTGGTTTTAGGGTTGTAGATATTATTTATTTTAATTAAAGGAGGGGAAGGTTTTTACTTTCTCTTCCTTTATTTTTTCACAACAATATCATACTTCAAATCAAGAATTTCCTTAATGGGGATTGTGTTAGTACTATCTGAAATATCAATTGAAAGAAGCATTCCCGAATCAGGTAAATTATTTACATAAATAGTTTCTACATTTCCGCCTTTTTGTTTCTCCAACAATTCGGCAATTAACTTATCGTATTCACATGCATATTTCGATACATAATTAAATTGCTTATATACTGTAAACACTAATATTATAAACATCATTGAAGGGAGAATAATTTTAATCGACTGGGAAATGTAAGAATAACTATTTGCATAACAACCAATAAACAAAAATAAAAGACATAAAAAGACTGCTATTGCAAAGCTTGTAAACGTCCACCCCCGTGAAGGAATAAAAGAATTGTCTAGAATAAAATATTGGAATGCCAGTGTAATAAGTATGGAAAAAAGCATAACTAAAGCTGATAAACGAAGGAGATATTTCATTTTACTTTTAGCCAATACAACATTTGATTTATTACTTAATTGCATTCCAAGCAGCATCCATAATGCAGCAAAACCAATACCTGCAATAAATTTTTTTTGAGTAAAGACAGCAGCATTTAATAATGGGCCAACATTACTAATACTTAAACCATTTGATTCGATTTTATTTTCATCAAGAACAGAGTTTCTTCTAGCTTTATTTCCTGGTGAAATAATACTTACGGAAAAAGAAAGTATAAATGATAATATCGCAATTGACAAACCCTTTAAAAGTGAATTGTTACTAAATGAAAAAAAAGCCCTGTCTCTTTGGAATAAATAATAAATCAATATAAAAATGAAAATGGCAATTGTTATAATAGAATATATTTCAAACCCTCCACCGACATAAATAAAAGCGAAACTGATAAAAATATAATGAATGAATTTCTTATTTTCTTTCAATAATAAGGCCGTTCCTAATAATAGGAAAACAATGCCCTGAAGTGTATCAACACTGGCACACATCCACCACCAGACTTCAATATATTGAAATGTCAGAAAATAGAATGATCCAAGAAACAAAACACTATAAATAATTACTTTTTTTACTTCTAATTGAACCAAAAATAATTTATAAGCGCCTATTTTAATAATTGTACTTATGGAGTAAATAAATAATATGAGCGTAATTATATAATAAATAAACATAAAATAATGGATAGTTTGAAATGCGTTACTTGCCGACATAACAGCAAAGAAATAAGCATTTCCCGTCCACCTTCCGCTCCAGGTTTCATAAAACCATTTAATGTATTCTACAATATTTTTTCCTTTAATTATAGAAATAAAAATAATATCGTCAGAGGCTGGACGATTAAAGAAACCCAATACAAAATAAAGTAACAGGAAGGAAGCTGCTGACAAGGCAACAAGCCAGCTACTTATTATATTTATGTACTTCTTCAAAAAGCTGGTATTATATGATTTCAACGACTTTTTCGGTCTTTCTTTTCATGCTCCCAATCGGAATTACGAAATCTTTGTATCCTTCTGTAATCAATAACTCCTCAAATTCTT
>CAIQBY010000236.1 GCA_903870175.1 uncultured Bacteroidota bacterium | reverse complement strand
TTTCTCCTATGATTTTTCAAGTTTCTCCTATGATTTATGAAATATTTCCTATGATTTATTTCGAAAATCAATGGAGTTTTGTTATAAATCACCAGCATATTCTCAAAATAAATAAGACAATTATCGGCTATCAATCAGGTTTTATAAAACACCTGTGTTATTTTCAAAAAACATCATTAAATGCAATTCATCTCCGCATAAAATATAATCTATAAGATAGTAGTTGGCAGACTCGGCACTCATAAAATAGTTTAGCTTTGTGTTGTATAATGAATAACCTCGAGGCTCTGCCTCGGGGTTATTCATTCTTTTCGGCATCGAAATCATAACATATATTGTATGTTATATCAAGTTCAGAAAAGAAATTGCAACACATTCCATCGGTGCTAAAATATGGACACTTGTACTGTTTTCCGCTCTCGCGGAAGTAATAATATCTGGTAAATCCACCTATCTGTTTACTATTTGTTTATGGTTAGGTATTATTACGCGCCTCGAAATAATTGCCATAATTTTATGTTTGAAAACATGGACCAATGATGTGCCTACTCTCTATCATGCTATTAAATTAAGAAACGGAAAGGACATTAAACGCAATAAATTATTTAATGGATAAAAGAATTATAAGTAGATGTGGATTATATAAATCATAATTAATAAAATCAAATAGAATGACTGAAACAAGAGTAAAACTAACCGAAATAAAGGAAACCGTGAAAGTAAAACGCAAAGAAAGAAACAAAGAAGGGAAACTGGAAGATGTGGAAAAAACATTTGTAAGAAACAAAGAAGTAAATTACGTAACAGGTTGGCCAAGGTTTTGGCATTTTACTCTCGACAGAATATTCTTTTTTGTACTGGAAACCATATTCCTCTTTAGCTTAGGCATAGGATTAGGTTTATTAGGCTGGGCAGGCTATTTGAATATTTTAAATCCTACATTGACTGACATAATCTTTTATGCAATCTTTTATCCGGCCTATTATTTTATTCTGGAAACATCATCACAGTCGAGTCTCGGCAAATTAATTTTTGGCAGAGTGGTAGTAGATGAGTACGGCGACAAACCGACAACGAGGCAAATCTTTATCCGTTCGGTATCCCGCATCGTTCCTTTCGAGCAATTCTCCTGCTTAAGCCAGACAGGCTGGCATGATAACTGGAGCAAGACATTTGTAATAAGTAAAAAAGATTTAGAAGAATTGAAAACATTGGCAAAACTACAGGTTTATCTTGAAGAACCCAAGCGCGAAATGAATACAGAAGCGGAAAAAACCTATTAATTCATTACTACTATAAATGCGTTGGAAGACCAGCCCTCTTTTTTGTATTGATATTTATTAGTAATTATTGTGAATAATAATAATGTTGTTGAATATCTTTTTAATAAAAGAAAGAAAAGAAAATATTATTTAAAAGTAAATAATAAAACAGGAACAATTAAACAATTTAGTAAACAAATTAATAACCAGTAAATGAAAAAAATTACAAGCAGAGCAATCAAATCATCAAGTTTTCTATTAGCAGCATTTATGATGATAAGTTTTACAGGGAAAGCCCAGTTCGGTGCTTCTCCATGGACGGCACCTAATGGAACATATACAGTACCAGCAAATGTTACTTCAATAACAATAGAGTGCTGGGGCGGCGGTGGTGGTGGCGGCGGTGCCAAAGAATCAGGGTTAGTGATGGCAGCTGCAGGTGGCGGCGGCGGTGGTGTTTATTCAACAGTTACCGTAGCAGTAACCAGCGGACAAACAATTGTAGTAGCAAACGGAGCTGCAGGAACAGCCGGTTCAGCTTCTCCCGCCAATGGCGGTAATGGCGGTACAAGTTCTGTTACATTAGCAAGTACAATTGTCTGTTCTGCAAATGGAGGTACTGGTGGTACAAAAGGAAGTGATAATTTCGGAGGTGGAGGAGCAAGAGGTACTGGAGGTACAGGTACTACAACCCTTGGAGCTAATGGTACAGCAGGTAATGCCAGTGGAAATAATACTATAGGAGGCGATGGTGGTAATGGTGGAGGTGCTGCAGGTGGAGCCGGTGGTTCTGGTGGTTCCACTCAACCAGCAGGCAGTCAGCCTGGCGGAGCAGGCAATGTTCCGGGTGGCGGTGGCGGTGGTGCAGCTGCAAACGATATAAATAATCAGATTTCAAGATCTTCTGCCGGCGGTGCAGGCGGTGCCGGTCAGGTAGTTATTACTTATACTTTACCTGTATTCTCTATCACAAGTATTTCTCCCGCTAGCGGCTGCGCCAATTCATCAGTAACTATTACCGGTGTTAATATTGATTCGGCTACATCCGTTACTATTGGCGGTGTTGCGGTAGCATCCATCACTTCCAATACTTCTACTCAAATTGTTGTGGTTATCGGCAGCGGTACTACTTCAGGTGCAGTATCTGTTACCAATTCACATGGAACTACTACCAGTATAACTAATTTTTCCGTAACGGCAATACCTGTTCAACCCGGTACTATTACAGGCAGTGCAAGTGTTTGCGCCAGTTCAAGCAATATATACAGTGTGGCTGCAGTAAGCGGAGCTACTTCATACACCTGGACTTTGCCTAATGGATGGACAGGAACATCTGCTACAAACAGCATTACTGCAGTTACCGATACTTCAAGCGGTATTGTTTCGGTGATTGCTTCTAATGCATGCGGTTCAAGCCCTGCAGAGACTTTAAGCGTTACCAATATTCCTACTCCCAGTGTTACACAGTCGCCTTTAGGTTCTGTTTGTCTTAATGCTGCTGCATTTACTTTATCCGGCGGAAGCCCTACAGGCGGCACTTATAGTGGAAATGGTGTCAGTGTAGGAAATGTTTTCACACCTTCAATTGCAGGTGCAGGTACTTTTCCTATTCATTATACTTATCATTATGGTACCTGTTCTATATCGGTTTCATCTAATATAACAGTTACTTCTACCTGTGCAGGAATAGAAACTAATTATCTTGAAAACGATGTATCTGTTTATCCAAATCCGGCAAGCGGAATTATAAATATCGATATTAAAAATGTGAAAGTTCAGAGTTTGAAAATTATTAATGTTATTGGCGAAGTGGTTTATCAGTCGGCGAGCATCAGTTCAAAATCAACAGTGGATGTAAGTACATTTGCTAAAGGCATATACAGTATCGAATTTATTATAAATAATACTAAAGTAGTGAAGAAGCTGGTGGTTCAATAAGAAATCTATTTGCATTGTTTATTAAATCCTGTCGGCATTGTCCGGCAGGATTTTTTATTTAATAGAACAGGATATAGATTTTATACCTTTGTATAAATTAAAGTAACAGGTTATAGTTTGACAAAAAGCAAAACATTCACTCTCTTTCTTACTGCACTAATTATATTCTTTTTTTGCAAGGAAAATAATGCTCAAGGAAGCTGGACAGCACTTACTCACAATGCACCACACGGAAATGCAGGGGTAATGCTGCTTCTTACTGATGGTTCAGTAATTGCTGTTACCGATTCTTTAGCTCCCGGTGCAGGTAACTATTGGGATAAACTTACGCCTGATAATACTGGCAGTTATGTTAATGGTACATGGACAACCATTGCGCCAATGCATTATTCCCGATATGCTTTTTCTTCTCAGGTATTGCAGGATGGCAGAGTTTATATAGCAGGCGCTGAAGTAGGCACTGGTGCTGCTAATGCCGAAATGTATAATCCGGTTACTAATACTTGGACTACAATTGTTAATCCTCAGAATTTACGTTTTGAAGAAGCAAATTCAATGCTGCTGCCTAATGGTAAACTATTGCAGGCATTAACAAATTGGGATTATCCAACAAGCTGTTATATTTTCGACCCTTTAACAGAAACATTTTCTCTATCTGATTCGTCGCATCTTGGAAGCACAGTAGAAGCTTCCTGGGTTCTGTTGCCTGACAACAGTATACTTATGGTTGATTATGCATCCACTATTACCGAAAGATTTATTCCATCTTTAAATATCTGGAAAGCAGATGCACCTGTGCCTGCCAATGCTGATTTTTATGGAAATTCAGTAGAAATGGGAGCAGGGTTTATGTTGCCTGATGGAAGAGCTTTTATTTTGGGTGCTTCCGGACATACTGCATTTTATACTCCTTCCGGCGATACTGCAAATGGAACATGGACTGTCGGACCTGATATTCCGGATACATTGGGAACTCTTGATGCTCCTGCATCAATGATGATTAATGGAAAGATACTGTTTGCAGCCTCTCCATTACCATTTCCGCAAAACAATTATTATCCATTTAATCCTCCGACTTATTTTTTTGAATTCGATTATCTTACGAATACCTTTTCCAAAACTACTGTAGCCGGTGGTTTAGATTCATTAAATCAAGCGAGTGAAATTTCGCATCTTATTAATTTACCTGATGGTACAGTTCTTTATTCTCAGGACTCTTCTGCTGCTTATTATGTTTACACTCCTACAGGTACTCCTGTAGTTTCCGGCAAGCCGAGCATCAATAGTATAATTCAAAACAATTGTAATTCATTTTCGCTTACAGGTACTTTATTCAATGGGATTTCACAAGGTGCTGCTTTTGGCGACGACTGGCAAATGGCTACCAACTATCCTATTGTCCGGCTTTCAACCAATAATAATGTTTATTATGCACGAACATTTAATTGGAACAGAACAGGTATTCAAACAGGAACATTACCTGATACCACTCTGTTTAGTTTACCTGCTAATGTTCCATCCGGTACTTATTCACTGGCAGTTATTGCAAATGGAATAAGTTCCGACACTACTACTTTTCAGTATACAGTTTGTACTGTTGGCATAAGTGATTTTTCAAATGACAATACGATTTCCATATATCCAAATCCATTCAGTACTTATACTTCTATTGTTTTTAATACCGAACAAACTAACAGTATAATTAAAATAACGGATGTATCAGGTAATGTAATCAAGTCTATAAACTTTTCAGGGAAAGTTTATAATATTGCAAAAGCAGAACTATCAGCAGGTATTTATTTCGTAAATATAACTGATGATAAGAATACTGTCATTAATAAAAAAATAGCTATTGAATAGGTCATAATTCTGAATTAATTAAACATATGAAGTTACATTAAGAAATAGTATAGATTCTTCAATTAGCTTAAGATTAAAGTAAAGTGTTAACAGAGAAATAGATTAAAATACTGTTTTGTCAATACTACTATAAAGACTAAAAGACAATGCTTTATCTTTAATAAGTAATTCCTTAAATCAAAAACTTTAGTTTACTTTATGTTTAAGATTTAAATCAGATAATTTAAGTATAAGTTATATAAATTTATAAGTCAATTTTTCGTATTCAGTTTGTGGTAAATGGATTCGTTCAAATAAAAAAGAGCAGATGAAATAAATCACCTGCTCTTTTCTATTAAAAAAACTCTTAATTAAAATGGAAGAAGAAAAACACTACAGCTGCAGATGCTTTCGGAACGCCATTGGCACTTCCTATACTGCTTCCTGAACTGTTTCTAACAGTTCCATCAGAATCAATCTTGCCGATACTGCTGCCTGATTCATTTCTTACTGTTCCGTCTGAATCTAATTTTCCGATGCTGCTACCAGAACTGTTACGAATAGTTCCATCCGAATCAATTTTTCCGATACTGCTTCCTGAACTGTTACGGATAGTTCCATCCGAATCAATTTTGCCAACGCTGCTTCCTGAACCGTTTCTGATAGTTCCGTCAGAATCAATTTTACCGGTACTGCTGCCGCTGGAGCTCCTTAAATCCTGTGCTTTTAGATTTGAAATGCCAATTAACAGCATAAAAATCATGGTGATACTTAATGTAATTTTTTTCATGGTTTTGTTTTTTAAAAGTGAATACTGATTTATTTATAAAAACAAAAGTAAGTAAAATTAAACTCTAATTTTTAATAAAGAATACAATAATAAAAACCTCAACCCACTACATCTCCTGAAGAAAGGAGAAGGAATCCGGATGTAAAGTCCTATATTTTATTGGGTATTTCACTTAACACCTCCTCTCCTTTTTGCAAGGAGAGAGCCTGTCCCGTTTTTTTTCGGGAGGATTAAGGGGTGAGGTCTTAATGAATTGGAGTTTATTTTCAACTCCGCTGATAATTTTATTTTACATCAACCAGTTCGACATCAAAAGTCAAATCAGCTTTTGCCGGTATTTGCGGAGGTCGTCCCTGTTCGCCATAAGCTAAAAAATAAGGAATAACAATCCTTAATTTATCGCCCACATTCATCAATGCGATTCCTTCTTCCCAGCCTGGTATTACCTGTCCTTTGCCCAAAGGAAATTCAATCGGTTCGCCTCTTTCAACCGAAGAATCAAACATTTTTCCATCGGCAAGATATCCTGAATAATGAACTTTAACAGTTTTGCCTGCCTCAGCTTTCACCGGGTTAGTGCTTTTATTAATTACATAATATTTAATTCCGGAAGCAGTTACTTTTTCTTCCTTTCCTTTAATATCATAAGGCACAGGTGCTACTACAGGTACTACATCCACTATTTCCACATCGAAAATCAAATCAGTTTTAGGAGGAATAGGACCATATCCTTTTTCGCCATAAGCTAAATCATAAGGTATAATAAACTTCGCTTTTTCGCCTTTATGCAACAAAGCCAATCCTTCGTCCCAACCTTTAATTACCTGCCCTGCTCCTACTTTTACTGTAAACGGATTACCGCGTTCAACGGAAGAATCAAACATCTTTCCATCTCTGAAATAACCGCTGTAATGTACCGTTGCTTTAGCACCGGCGCAGGATACACCATCCTTTCTTTCAAACAAAATGTATTTTAATCCGCTTGCTGTTTTAATAGTATCCTTTTCTTTTCCCTTCGCACTCCATTGTCTCACTCCTTCGGTAACACCAAGCAATTCCACATCAAATATAAGAGTTGAATTGGCAGGTATTTTACCCTGTGCCTGTGCTCCATAAGCAATATCAGCAGGCAGTTTTATGGTTGCCTTATCGCCAACCTGCAATAATTGAAATGCTTCATCCCAGCCTTTAATTACCTGTCCGGCTCCAAGCTTAAATTCGAAAGGCTGACCGCGTTGTACCGAACTGTCAAATACGGTATCGTTTAATAATTTTCCGGTATAGTGTACTTTTATTTTATCTCCTATTTCCGGTTTCTTCCCATTACCTTTTTCAGTAATAGTGTATTCTAATCCTGATGCTGTTTTCACTGTTTTAGGGTGTTTTACCTTCTCGCTTTTTACTTTTTCCTGTGCTATAACAGAAAGAGTTGAAATTGCTAAAATTAATGTTACTACTTTTTTCATATCTATTATTCTTGTTTATTAATTACCCCTGCCGGTATTATTCATTCCGACAGGGGTACATTATTTTAATCTTTATTCAGATTAAGTTATTTCCTATTTACCTTTTGGAGCAGGTGCCTGAGCTGCAGGTGCTGCATCTGCTGCACTAAAACTTAACAACTCCACCTCAAATACTAAAGTAGAATAAGGAGTTATTGGTCCTTGTCCCTGTTCGCCATATCCAATAGAAGAAGGAATAATCAACTGAGCTTTAGTACCCGGATTCATCATCATGATTCCTTCGTCCCAACCCGGTATTACCTGTCCTACACCAATTGGAATTTCGATTGGCTCGTAAGGTCTTTGCTCATTATACAAATTTGCTTTTTTAGCAGCTTCTTTATCACTGGTATCAAATACAGTACCATCAAGCAAACGGCCGGTATAATTAACTTTTACCTTACATCCTTTTGTCGGTTTTGCGCCTTTGCCTTTTGTTTTTTCGATATAAATCAAACCTGTAGGGCTTGGTTTTGTTGTAATTTTATTATCAGCTAAATATTTTGCCATTGCTTTTGGTTCTTCATTTTTTCTAAGTTCCAGCATCGCATTGCGTTCTTCCATCTTCTTTTTCTTTTCTGCTTCCACTTCGGCTTTTGGAGTAATCTTTTGCAATGCAGCTTCAAACGTAAGCATTGTTCCTTTTACAACATATTTAGGAAGTTCTTTAGCTCTGAACGTTTTTAGATATACTGAATCAGCCGAAATAATAAAACTTGCACTGTCACCCACAGACATCATTGTCAAAGCATCTTCGAAACTTCCTTTAAAAGTGGATTTACTCAATGGAAATTCTATATAACTTTTGCCAGATGGATTCTTTTTAGAATCAAATAAAACCGAATCCTTACTGTTTTTGTATGACATTACTAATCTTACATAATCGCCTTCAGCAGGTTTCACACCCTTTTCATCATGTTTGTAAAATTTTGAATAAACTCCATTTTCCGAAAAAGAATATCCCGGATACGGAGATTTATTGCAGGAGGTTATTGTTACTACTGTTAACACCGCTCCCACACATGAAGCTAAAAGTGTCTGTTTCATTGAAATTTTCATTTTTAATTATTATTATATTTAGTTAAATTTATTAGTTCTACTTCATAGATTACAGTGGTGTATGGCGGAATAATTCCTGTTGATGAGCCACTTTCTCCAAAAGCAAGGTGCGAAGGTATAATAAATTTTGTTTTCGCACCCTCATTCATAAAACTTATTGCATATTCCAGTCCGTCAATTAACTGCCCCTGAGTTCCTACAACATATTCTAATGGCTGACCACGCTGATAAGTAGACTCAAATTGCTTCCCATTTAAAAAATATCCTTTATAATGAATTTTTACCGTATTTCCCTTCTCTGCCATATCTCCGGCTCCCTGTTTCTGCGGCAGATAAAACATTCCATTATTCATTGGATAATATTCCGTTTTGCAGGTATCCAGATAACTTTGCAACTTTCTTTGTTCCTCAATATCTCTGTCTTCTACTATTTGTTTATAGTTTTCAAGTTCCTCGGTATATTCATTAGGCAACAGAATACGACAAAGTTTAACATCCATTTTAACTGTGCTACCCGGATATAAAAACAGTGGTAAATCTGCTTTAAAGTATTTGGAAAACATAGAATCGGCACTAACAATAAATGATACACTATCGCCTGCATTCATACTGGTAAGTCCTTCCTCAAAACTTCCTATGAAAGACGAATGACGGAACGGAAGAATCACTTTCCCTGTTTCATTATTCGAATAAGTATCCGAGAATACCGAATCTTTTTCAGTTTTATAAGTTATTCTTAATTGCAGAAAATCTCCTTCTTTGGGTTTGCTTTTTCCATCACCTATTGCCTGAAGTTTATAATAGAGACCTGTATTTGTTTCTGTATATCCTTTATATTTCGGGTTTCTCCAGCACGCTGAAAACCCAACAGATATAAATAAAATATATAGAAAATATTTCCTGCTCATTTATCTTACAGATAACAAATCCAGTTCGTACATTACCGATGCGTGAGGAGGAATCCTGCTTTGGTCGCCAATTAAACCATGTGCCAGATGAGATGGAAGAATCATTATTGCTTTATCTCCCACATGCATATATTGTATTCCTTCATGCAAGCCACTTTCCACGTCATCCTGTTCAATCAAAAATTCCTTTGCGCCCGTAGAATCAGAGGAATAACAAAGTGTTCCATCCAGTAAACTTATTTTAAAATTCACTTTTGCATGCTGGTCGGGTTTTGCAAGTTCTCCTGTTCCCTTTTTTACAATCATGTATCTTAGTCCTGTTCCTGTTTCAGTCATATTCCAGCCACGATGCGCAACATACTGGTCTATTTCATCGTTTTCCTTTTTTACATAAATTTTATTTGCATTCACAAGTTTATCCTGAAAATTCTTGCTTTCAAAATTGGGCAACTTAGGTTTTGTTTTATTATCACAGGAAAAAAAGAATAGGTTGCAAAATAAAAACAATATTATCAAAAGGTATGTCTTTTTGTTACACAGAGAAAAGGCAGAGGAGACACAGAGTTTCACAGAGTTCAATTTTTATATTTTCTAAATGAAGGAGTACATACTTTTGTAACTGAGAGGAGAAGTCAGAGGAGTCACAGTCAGGAATAAATTAGGTTTTAGATTTTTTCTTCCCGGTAAGTTGCTTTTTATATTCAGGCAGCAGAGATATGAATTTTATCAAAGATTCATCCAGAGTATCTTCGCTGCTTCCTCCTGCGGCATGTTTATGCCCGCCGCCACTGAAGTTTTTACGTGCAAAAAGATTTACATCAAATGTTCCTTTCGACCGGAAAGATGTTTTTACTAAATCATCCCGTTCTACAAAAAAAGCGGCAAAACAAATTCCTTCTATCGAAAGAGCATAATTTACAACGCTTTCAGTATCCCCTTTTTTATAATTAAATCTTTTCAATTCATCCGAACGCAAACTGAAAAAGGCTGTATTATATTCCTTTAATACAGTTAGTTTTTCCGACAGACAATAACCAAGCAGGCGCAAACGACTTTCCGAATTATCATCGTAAATGCGATTATGTATTTCCGAATTATTTGCTCCTGCCAATATTAATTCAGCTGCTATTTGATGTGTTTTGGCTGTGGTTGACGGAAACCTGAATGAGCCTGTATCAGTCATTATTCCTGTATAAAGGCAATCGGCAATATCTTTATTAATGAGTTTTTTATCTCCCATTAAATTTATAAAATCATAAACCAGCTCGCAAGAAGAACAGGCTTCTATAGTATGCAGCATATATTTGGCAAAGTCTTCTGGCTGCACGTGATGATCAATAATAAACTTTATTGCTTTCGATTTCTCTACTTCTATCCCTAAATCGTATATCCTTTTCAGTGAATTAAAATCAAGACAAAAAACAATATCTGCTTTGGCAACAGCTGCCTTAGCCACTTTTGTTTTCTTCGAAAAGTCAAGTACTTTATTGTTTCCGGGCAGCCAAAACAAAAAAGACGGATAATCATTTGGAGTGATTACTGTTACTTTATGTTTTTTCTGTATCAGATAATTATATAAGCCCAGCGACGAACCCATAGCGTCTCCGTCAGGTGACCAATGTGTTACAATAACTAAATTTTTAGGTGTTGATAAAAATGATTTTACTTCCTTAATCTGTTCTGCGTTCAAAATCTTCTTTTTTTTATGGGCTACAAATTTACTATTATTTTCGGGATTAGGAATTCGGCTTCTTTTATTACGTAAAAAAACAAATAAAAGTATCGTATATAGAGCATTTAATCTCTGCCGGTGAGCAGTTTCTACCTCATGACAATTATTCTGTGGTGTTTCACCACATTTATTTTATTTTCGATCGCCGGAAGAATGACAGAATTCTTGTTGGAGCATATAATCAACTTGTTACTATCCATTAAACTGGGGTTATATTAATTTAAAATCCTGTTCTGTTTTAGGGCAGGATTTTTATTTTCCAATCAATTTCTACCCATTTTCTGTTTTTTTATTTAACTTTTTTCATTTTCTTATTTATTTTGATTCGTTATAATTAATTGTTATTTAGTGTTCTATATTATTGTAATCATTCTGTTTTGATTTTCTGACCCAAAAATTTTATTAATTAGTTTGTTCTCTTCACTAATTAGTTTATTCTCTGCATTAATTAGTTTATTACTTGCACTTATTAGTTAATTGTTTGCACTTATTAGTTTATTACTTCCACTTATTAGTTAATTGTTTGCACTTATTAGTTTATTACTTGCACTTATTAGTTAATTACTTGCACTTATTACTTAATTGTTTGCACTTATTAGTTCATTACTTGCACTTATTAGTTAATTGATTGCACTTATTAGTTTATTACTTCCATTAACAAACTAATTACTCTTACTTTTTAGTTTTGGATGCCAAACTATATGTTTTAGGTAATCAATTTTAAATTTATAATTACTGAATCTATTATTATAAATGCTGACGATAAAAGAAAGAACGTTAATTTTGATATTGCAATAGTACTGGAAGCATTTCGGATGGATAGTATAGATATCTATACTATTTTGAAAATAAAAGAGAGGTGGAGAATTAAAGTGATTTATAATAATGATATGATGTTTCCTTTTAGTTATATTTGTTCGATTATAAAATAAGAGGATACAAAATACGCAAGAACTCTATTTAATAATTAATGACTTGAGTAGATGGAACTGCGTGTATATATTAGTTACCTGCAATGCTGCGTAACGTAACCAACGTGGAAAAACGAAACTAAATAGTATGAACGATTTTGATAAGATTTTTGAAAACGCAGTTCTTCTTGAACTCATTAAAGTTGATAATGACGGGGAAAAAGAGGCATCACGTTCGCTTTATAATTATTTATTTAATGAATGGTTGCGAAAGAATTTCATAAATGAATTAACTGAAGAAAATTATTCAGTTCTATGCACAGAGGAAAAATTTAATGAATTTCTTAAAGCATTGAATGAGGAAGAAAATAAGAATAAAAAAGAAAACATTAGCGTTTTGATATTACTCAAACATTTTCAATTGGTTACAATTTGATTCTTTGAGGTATTGTAATTGTGTTTCGGCAAACAGTTGATTAATGGGCATTTTTTCAAAAATTGATAAACTTAAAATCTGTAATATTTCGT
>CAIQBY010000235.1 GCA_903870175.1 uncultured Bacteroidota bacterium | reverse complement strand
TGAACAAATATTTTAGTTAAAATTTTATTTGCAAAGGATTAAGGAAAAAATGAATTACATTTGACTGATAAATAAATACACTAAGGAAACAAAATAATAAATAGCTTGATAAATTAAAAGACATTTTGGAATCAGCATATGTTGCGCAATGCTTTCTGCAAGTAACATTTCTATAATTTGAATAATTTCAATGTCGAGTACTCTTTATTTTGATAAATTTGCAGAATTAAATAAAAATAAAAAATGAAAAAAATTACATTCACCTCCAAAACAAATAATTTAGTTGCTGTTTCAGCAGAAATTAAAAGAATCATTTTATTTACTGTTATACTTTTTGGTGTGATACAGGGGTTTTCTCAACCTTTTATTACAGCTTTTTCCCCTGCTTCAGGAAAGGTAGGAAGTGCAGTTACAATATAAGGTTCAAATTTTAATTCTGATATTAATAGTAACGTTGTTTTTTTTGGTGGAGTAAAAGCACAGGTTATATCGGGCACTTCGTCCAGCTTAACAGTACTGGTGCCGATAGGTGCAGCAGCTCAAAATATTACTGTTACTGATATTGCGAACGGACTTACCGGTTCTTCATTCACAAGGTTTTTCCCAACTTTTGGCTGCAATGATAACGGAGTAATAAGTAATTCTTCCTTTGGGCAAAAACAGAATATTCCTAATTCGACTTTTTATAGTTATTCAGGCGGAGTTCTTGCTGCCGGCGATTTAGATAATGATGGGAAAATAGATATTCTTGAGTCGGGAGCAAACGGATTGGCTGTATTGAGGAATACTAATAACGGAACTATCTCTTTTGCCAGCGAGTATATTATCGGTGGCGGAGGCTCAATTAATTATGGTTATGGTGTTTTTCCTTGTTGGGCAACAATTGGTGATATTAATGGAGATGGTAATCTTGATATTATTTATTTTAATTCGAATACCATTTCTATTTTAATAAACACCAGTACTCCGGGAAATCTGTCATTCGCTCCCCGAATAGATTTAGCAGGTACAAACAATCCTTCTGGTATTAAATTGGGAGATATTGATGGTGACGGAAAAACTGACATTGCAGTATCGAATTCCTTAAGTTCAATATCTGTTTTCAGAAATAGTGGCACAATAGGTAATTTATCTTTTAATGCTCGACAGGATTTTGAAACTCAAACTTCAACTACATCATTAGAATTAGGAGATATTAATGGGGACGGAAAAATTGATATTGTTGCAACAAATAGCTCCTGGTCGTCAGCCTTTCCAGGGTTTGACGCATTTATGCTTTCTTTGTTCATTAATACAAGCAGCCCAGGCACAATATCTTTTGCTCCTCGAGCCAATATATGGGCAGGAGAAACACCTGAATGTGTTGTGTTTGGAGATATTGATAATGATGGCAAACTGGATATTGTAGTTTCGGATATTATGATGGATTCTATTACAGTATTGCGAAATACAAGCAGCGCAAATAATGTATCCTTTAATCATTTTGCATTTTATTCTGCTCGACCAAGCACCATTTCTTTAGGAGATTTTGATGGTGATGGTAAATTAGACATTCTTTGTTCAAATATTTGGGCGCAATATATTACAGTGAGCAAAAATGAAAGTACGGCAGGAACCATTTCTTTTGATACTCCTCCTGTAAGTATAAGTCTTGGAGATTACTATGACAATAATTTAATAGCGGATATTGATGGAGATGGCAAACAGGATATTCTTGTAGGTGACCTCATAATTAGAAACCAGATAAACGAATCCCCTTATATCGAGCATTTTTCTCCTGAATCAGGCCCTCAAGGAACTGTTATTACAATAACTGGAAGAGGATTCAGCGATATTGCAGATAGCAATCATGTTTATTTTAACGATTCAGTATTAGCCACTGTAATTTCAGCAACTTGCAGTACTTTAAATGTAATTGTGCCTGTCAATTTCTCAACTGGTCCAATAAAAATAAGAAGATTTAATAATGTAAATTATTCCGACCAGTATTTTATTTATCCATCTGTATCATCTGTTGCTGTTCCTGTAATTACATCTATTACCCCTCAAGCAGGACCGGTAGGCGGAATAGTAACTATTACAGGATCTAATTTTAATACTGATGCTGGTCAAAATATTGTTTATTTTGGTTCTGTTAAAGCACCAGTATTAGCTGCAACCAATAATTCATTGCAGGTTATTACCCCTCCCGGTATCAAATATTCATCAATAAGCGTAACAACTGGAAGGTTAACAGCAAATTCAAATGCAATCTTTTCAGTTACCTATGTTAATCAAGATACTGCTTTCGTAAAAAGTTCATTTGCTGACAGAAAGGATTTCTCGAAATTTACATCCGGCGGATTTTGGTTTGAATCCTCAGCCTTCGACGATTTAGATTTGGATGGGTATCCTGATTTGGTAATATGCCATACCTCTGATAATATGCTTTCAATTTCAAAAAACACAACTAATGGAGGAGTAATATCCTTTGCTACTTCTCTTGATTTCCCTTTGCGTGGTTCTCGATCGGGCGCTGGTGGGCATGGTTTAATTAGTACAGACCTTGACGGAGACGGAAAGAAAGATCTGATAATTGCCAATACAGATAATTCAATATCTATTTTTAAAAACAAAACTTTTGGGGGAAATATGATTTTTGCACCACGGCAGGATATCTTGATGGGAAATAAAACAGGAAAGTTGGTATCAGGTGATTTAAATGGAGATGGCAAACCTGAATTAATAGTTATTCCATCTTACCCGGGAGGGGCAATTTCTATATTAATGAATTTAACCAGTAATGGCTTATTATCTTTCTCAATTGCCCATACAATTGCCATTAATAGTTATGATGCAGAGGTTGCAGATATTGACGGCGACGGCAAGCCTGACCTTGTTTCATATAATACCGATGGTACCATTTCAATTTTCCTTAATTCAACAACTAATGCGGATAGTTTAATGTTTTCTTCTCCTGTTAGCATTTCCATTCCATACGATAATTATCCTTATGCAGCGCATCTATTGAGCATTACAGATATAAACAACGATGGCAAACTTGACTTGGTAGTGCCAAGTTTTATTGGGGGAACTTTTTCTATTTATACCAATCAAAGTTCTATTGGACAAGTTGGTTTTTCTCAAGCAACAGTTTTCACCACCACAGGCTCACCTAATCTTTACGTTTCCGATTTGGACGGAGATGGAAAAGTAGATGTTGCTGTAATAGATAATTCTAATATCTGGAATTATAAATATCTTTCATTGTATAAAAATACAAGTTCTTCAAACGTTATCTCATTTGCCAAACCAAAACACTATCAGATAGGGACGAATTTCAGTTTTGGACCTGCTGCTATATGTGATATTGATAATAATGGAACCCAGGATATTTTGGTGCCAAACTTTACAAGTGGCTTTTCAATATTCCGAAATCGTTCCAGCGAACCTAATATTGATTCTCTTGCAATTTCAAATGATACAATTCATACAGGCAACCGTTCATTACAGCATATACAGTTATCAGGGAAAAATGCCAAAGTTGTGGTTAAAGGTGATCGCTTTCTTGGTGCCACTTCTGTTACTTTTGACAGCATACAAGCTGTTTCTTTTACTGTTGATTCTGTTACGCAAATTACAGCCATAGTTGATTCCGTATTGGCTGCTTCTCAAAAAATAATGGTTACTACTCCACTTGGTATTGCTACCATGCCTATAGGAACAGTTGCCGCTTTACCAGCCAATTATTGTCAAAACAGTGACACAACACTGACAAAAATAATTTTAAAGGGAGCTAATGGAATTCCTCCTTATCAATTTAGTTATTCTGTAAACAATGGTGCTGTCAGAACAGTTAAAAGTTCATCAGGAGATTCGGCCATTGTTCATTTGCCTTCCACATCCACTTTAGGAACTTATGTATGTAGGTTTCTAAAAATAAGTGATGCTAAAGGCAATATACATTATCCAAATAAATCAGCAACACTATATGTGGTAAATACACCACCCGTTGCTCCTCTATTAATTTCAGGAAAAGCAACTGTATGTTCTGGCGATACAGTAACCTACAGTATTGCAACTGTATTAAAAGCCGATAGCTACATCTGGACACTACCTGCCAACACGACATTAATTTCAGGTCAGGGAACCATAAAAATAGTTGTTATTATTAATTCAGGATTTACTACATCTTCCATAAGCGCTGTGGCACATAATTGCGCAGGAAACAGCGCAGCCAAAACATTAGCGATAAAACTTCCTGTTGCTCCTTTGCCTGGTATTATTTCCGGTATAGCAAATGTTTGCAGTTATATTGGTACATCATCTTCTGTTTCTTACAGTATTGCACCTATTGCTACAGCTACTTCATATAACTGGACTGTTCCTGCAAATGCAAGTATGGTTTCAGGTCAGGGAACTACGTCTATTCAAGTAACTTATAACAATAGTTTTACTGGAGGAAGTATTGCCGTGCAATCAATGGCAAGATGCATTGGAAGTGCATTTAAAACATTTACAGTTACAAGGAGTTTACCTTTAACACCCGGCATTATAACAGGACCGGCAAATATTTGCAGATATGCAAATGGAGACTCCTTGGCAACGTATTATATTGCTTCGATTGCAACTGCTGATTCATATAATTGGACAGTACCTGCTGCAGCATCAATAGTTTCAGGGCAAGGTACTAATTCCATTATGGTGCTTTTCACAAATGCATATACTACAGGGACTATTGCTGTTCAGTCAGTTGCTGCTTGCGGTAACAGTGTATTTAAAACACTTGCAGTTACAAAAACAGTACCTGCAGCACCGACAACGATAACAGGAACTGTGAATGTATGCACTGCCACAAGTTCTGCTACACCGGTAACTTATACAGCTTCTGCTGTTTCAGG
>CAIQBY010000234.1 GCA_903870175.1 uncultured Bacteroidota bacterium | reverse complement strand
CTCATCATATTTTCTCAATTGTTTTACCTTACGCTCCTCATCTTTAATGGCTAAATTAATTATTTTAACTTCACTATTACCTTCCCTGATAAGTTTATTGTTTTCCCTTACCGCTTTTTCAATTTCACGCATTTCATTTATAATTTCACTCGACAATGTCGTGAAATTACTTAGCAAAGTATTTTTTTCCTCAATTCTTGTTTTAAGTTCACTTATTCTTATAGAATTGTTTTCTTTTGACAACAAGGTCAATGTTGTCAATTGATTTATTTCTATTTCAATTTCTTCCAATTCCTTTTTTACTTCAATAGTATCACTATTTATTTTATCTAATTTTTCCCTTTTTTCAACAATTTCTTTTTCCTGTAAAACATTTTTATCATTCAAATTACTTGTTTTTTTTGCAATGAGTTCTAACTCAAAATTTTTATTAAAAATAAAATTTTCAAATGATAATTCTATAACTTCCAAACTAGTTTCCTCAAATGTCTCTGTCAAATAATTCTTAATATCCATATCTGTTTTCCAATTCAATGAATCAGAAAATAATTCTATTGCCATATTCAAAGGCGATTGAGCATACAAATCATCAATCGTACGCTTTTTCAATTCCGCTTCTAATCTATTTTTAATATCAGTTAGTGTCATCTTTAATTTTTTTGTTATTAATTATATTGCAAACTTACTAAACATTCCGTCGCAAAATCATTTATTAAACTACATCACCCCATCATTTTCAAATCTGTGAATCTGTGGTATAAAAAAATCTTCCTCTCTGTGTCACTCTGTGCCTCCTCCTTTTCCCTCTGTGTAACCACAAAAAAAATCCCGCCATTTCTCAACAGCAGGATTCGTAAATTCGTATCTATTAGTTATCCGTACTACACCCCCACCATCACCACCACCATTTTCACCACCTTTCCTCTTTTCGTTTCCACAATAATAATCTGCGTTACAAACCCATCACCTTCAAATTTCACATGATATTTACCCGCTTTAAACTTCCTTATTTCCGCCAACCCATCAATATTTGAATCCCCAACTTTCCCCAATTCAATAATTGTCATTTTAATCCCTTCCAATGCCAATTTCGTTAAAGCACTCGTAATTTCAGCCGCCAGCACCGTCGCAAAATGCCCCACATTATCAATCTTCCTGTCATTTTTATACTCCTTCACCATATCACCATAGTCATCCTCATATTCCGCAACCAGCACATCATCAATGTCTTTCAGCACATCATCAATCAATACCATTTGCGAAGCCACGCCTTCAGTACCTACTTGAGTATTCGCCTTCGCAGCACCCGGCGTGCCAAGCGCAGTATTAGCAGCAACAATAAAAGTAGTAAGATTCCCAGTATCAGTAGCTGTAATATTATAAGCCAATAATGCCGTAGCATTATCATTCAAAGCCCCCAATATTTCATTCATTTTTGCAATCGAAACCGAAGCAGCCATATCACTAAGGGAGCTTTTTGTAATGGTAAACAAAGCTTGCAACGTCTTGTCTCCTGCTTTTTTTGCCCACACTTTAGCTTTTTTCGCCAGTTTCACAGTCAGTTTTTCTGCCGATAAAACATCCGCATCCTTGTCCTCTGTTACCCCCGAAATTGATAACTGTTGCTGCTTAATATAATCATCCAATACACCTTTCCTCTTTGCGAATAAATTAATATCATCCACCAAAACTAAAAAAGCAGCCCAAATTCCTGTGTAATCCGGATTATTAAAGAATACCAGCATTTTGCTGTACATGTTGTTTTTTGAAACTTGATTTTTTTCCATTTGATTAATTATTAAATTATTATTACTATTTATTGGTTACTGAGCTTGTCGAAGTATTGTTATTAATTATGATTAGTTAAAGCTCAAATTACTACTCAAAAACGCAAAAAGTACTCGGAGATGGCTACCTGCTACACGGAGATGCTTACCTGCTACTTGGAGATGCTCACCTGTTACTCGGGGTTGCTCACCTGCTACTCGGGGTTGCTCACCTGTTACCCGGAGTTGCTTACCTGTTACCCGGAGATGCTCACCTGCTACCCGGAGGTTGTTACCTGCTGCTTGGACTTGCTCACCTGCTGGACAGAGATGCTTACCTGCTACAAAGAGATGGTTACCTTGACCAAAGACCTGATTTCCTCTTTCAGATGAAATAGCAAAACCTTTCCCGAAAACATTTCGGTTAGTAAAGAGTAAAAAAGAAGAAACAATGTTTTTCATCGAGTTGTAACGCTTGCAAGTTTTTAAAACTTTGGCTACAACTCCTGCCAAAAAATTTTGGCAAATGAGATAGTCGGTAAATATTATCGTCAAAGGTAACATTTAAAATCATACCGCACCAATAAATAAAATAACCACAAAAAAAGGAGGAACAACTCCCGTTATCCCTCCAGACTAATAAACCAATAAACTAATGAACCAATAAACTAATAAACCAATAAACCAATAAACTAATGACCGGATTTATAATGATATTCCTTCAGCAGCAATTCAATATCCTTCATCAGCATATTCATATTGGTAGTATCCGTGCCGTCATAATATCCGCGAATCCGCTTATCCTTATCAATCAAGGCAAAATTCTG
>CAIQBY010000233.1 GCA_903870175.1 uncultured Bacteroidota bacterium | reverse complement strand
AAGTGAAACTTCTATCAAAGGAAGTGAAACTTCTATTGAAGGAAGTGAAACTTTGATTGAAGGAAGTGAAACTTCTATTGAAGGAAGTGAAACTTCTATTGAAGGAAGTGAAACTTCTATCGAAGGAAGTGAAACTTCTATTGAAGGAAGTGAAACTTCTATTGAAGGAAGTGAAACTTTGATTGAAGGAAGTGAAACTATGCTGAGCAGAAACCAACAGCAGGAATACAAACTTCCACTGCCGAATACTTGATAGAAAGAGTGGAAATAAGAGATGCAGGGTATTGGATATCCTACATTGAAGGTTGAACGTTAGACTAATACTGATACGTTAAAGAAATTTTAATAGTATTTATTTAAAACATTAAAAAAATGAAAAAAATAATTTATCAATTTACGTATAGCCGTAATGAAGGTAAAGCTTTTCGCAGAAATGGCGTTCTATCCGACCATAACGACAACAGGATAGTAGTAATTTTATTTGCTGCAATAGTACCGAAGTCCATCAGAGGAAGACTGGGATTTAATATGGATACCTCCGATGGTAAATTTCTTACTAATTCAAAAGCAATATTTAATGCACTTACAGCTGATGTAAATGCATTGTACTCGCCTGCATTTGCCAAACTGGCATTGCTTGGAACATTAAACGACAGCTTTCAAAAAGCTATTGATGCACTTAAACTTGGCGGAAAAGGTTTGGAAGCCAAAAAGAACGCAATAAAGAAAAAGGTGTATTCTGTTTTGGTTTCTGCATTGGGTTATATCAACGAATTGTGCCGCGATGATCAGGACAATGCCTCCACAATGATTACCGGATGCACCATGATTTTAGTGAAAGAATCAACAACCAAAAAACAGGACTTTGCTGTAACACAAGGCCATGCAACGGAGGAAATAGACTTGGCTTCGCTGGCTGTAAAAAACGGTCCTAAATACCTGTCGGCTACTTATATGTGGCAGGTAAGTATTGATGGAGGCAAAACCTGGGAAGACCTGGAGCCTACATTAATAGCCAAAACTACTGCTACCGGTATGCTGGTAGGTGTTTCCACTCTGTTTCGCAAACGTACCAAAACTACCGAATTCGGTATGTCAGCTTGGTGTACGCCTATCGAAATAGTGCCGCAGTAGAATTAAGTTGGTAAGTTTAAAGTTTGAAAGTTTAAAGTTGCCGAACTGTATAACTTTAAACTGAAAAACTTGAAACTAAAAAAAAGACTCCCGCTGGCTGAAAGGTCGGCGGGAGTTTTTTTATGCCACCACCCCCCGACCCTCCCGAAAAAACGGGATAGACCATCCTTGAAAAAAAAGAGGAAGAAAGGGTATGGAATTCTTTATGTTTTGCGAGCAGTACTTAACATCCAGTCTCCCCTCACCTTGTTTAAGAGGGGTTAGGGGTGTAGTTGTAAGGTCGTTTGTAAGTTATAAGTTAGTAAGTCAGCTAACTTATAAACTTACTAACTTAGAACTTATGAACTGAAAAAAAAGTCCCGAAGAAATTCGGGACTTTTTTTATTTCACTGCCAAGCGATATGCCTTGTCATAGTAACAAACCAATTTCTTATTTGACTAAGGTAAATCATGACAAATTCCTTAATCAATTTTTAAAACTGTCGCTTTGCAGATATATCATTGCTCCTTAAATAGGTTATGAAGCCTTGCTTCAGCGATACAATAATTATTCTCCTTTCAGGAAATTAACTATTTTATCTCTTTCCAAATCGGTTAATAATGCACGGCTTTGCATGTGCAATCCAACTGTTTCCCATTGTTCGCCTGAAAATGTATTTGCAGGAGGTGTATTATGACATCTTCTGCAGTTTTCAGACCATAATTGAGAACCGCTTTTGGCTGCCACTTTCGCGCTCACACATCCGGTAACCAATGACGACAAAGGTATTGCTATTATTGCTATTGCAACAATCAGCATTTTTATAGTTTTCGTTTTCATCTTTCTTTCTTTTTTTAAAATTGAACTGAATATTGCAGATAAATATAATTTGCTTTGGTAACATCACCCGCTTTACCAAGCTTGAAATTGTTTGTATTTACCGTTTCATAAGTAAGTTTTAAAATAGATCTCCAGCTTAGCCAATAATCAAGTCCTATACTTGTCTGGGTTGTATTCTGTTCCCAAAGTGAGCCTTTAGGCGTCATAAAGTCGGTGTAACGGAATGCAAGTTCAAAGTTCCGTAATATTTTATTATGAATAGCTACCGGTCTCAACGATACCTGTCCGAAATAGGAAGTAGTAGTATTGCTGAATGTATATGTTTTGCCTGCAGAAGTGGAATCGGTACTTGGGAATGCCTGTTTGCTTACATTAATCACATTATACTGTCCTTTAATATTTAATAACAACGGACCAAGGTCTGCCAGATAAGTAAGGTCAACGGCATACGCCATGGAAGTAGCATTTTTATAAAGCGAATCATTGGTGTCACCTACATTTCCATACTGTCCTGAAAACCCGATTTCCAGAGAAGAGTTGGCGATAGGCAGCAACGACACACGACCGGTAACCATTTTATTATTGTTATTATCCGTCAATCCGGATCCGTTAGGATTCTGCAAAGCACCATCCTGTGCGCCGTCATGCACTATCTGGTATCCGGTTGTAAGAGCTACATCATAACTTGCTTTCATCGACCCCAACTGCAAACCGCCTTCTACTTCTACACCCCAGTCACTTGCCGGTGGCAAGTCAGCAACACCAATAGGGTCGGTAGCAACCTTGTCTATCCAGCCTGCAGCAAGGCGTTTATTATACATTCCGAAAGGAAGCACAAAATAACCTGCTCTTATTATTAAACCATTGGTAACAAAATAAGACGCACATGCCCAATTTACTCCTATTTGATTTCCATCAAAAGATGGTTCGAATTCCAATAGAAGTTTTTTGCCATGCCTCCAAAGCATCATCGGACTGAATTCAAAGTTATCTCCGTCAAATGAATTGGTACGAGCAGGGTTCTGAAGTTTACCATTTGTTTTTATTGAAGAACTCACAAACCCGAAAGTTGTTAGTCCGGCAACCATAAAATGATTTTCTCCTGATTTCAAAGAGTTTACCTCTTGTTGCAGCTTATAAAGCGTCGAATCGGTGTTGGACTGGGCAAATATCTTTGCTCCTGCCGGGAATAAAACTATTCCCAATGCTAATCCAAAAAATGTAATTACTTTTTTCATTTTGTGTTTAGTTAGTTATTATTAATTATTGTTTTTTACTTTTTTGCAGCTTTCCCAAGCGACCGCACATAGTTAGTTACTTGCCAGCGCTGGTCTTCCGACAATGTTTTTTTGTTTGTTGGCATTGGTTTTCTGCCTTCACTTATTTTCCAGAACAGTTCGCCGTCATTTTGTGCCTGCACTTTTGCTGCAGTTAAATCAGCTACTGTGGCATCCTGATTTGCTGCATCTTTTCCGTCGCCTCTGCCTTTTTTACCATGGCAGTTAAGACATTCTTTCTCATAGATTTTTTTTCCTGCGGCAACAGATTCATCGCTGTAAGCTATAGGATTTTTTTTGTCTTTTGAGGAGTCCGGTGCTTTCCAATCTTTATTGCCCTGAAAAGCAAATGTGATTAATAAGGTTATTACTGCTGAAGTATACAGTATCACCATCTTGTTTTTTTTGTTCTTTTTCATGATTTTTTTAATTTTAATTGTTAGTAGTTAATTATTAGCAGTCAGTTGTTCTTCTTTTTTAATCTTTCTTAGTTGGTAAAACATAAAGAAATAGCAAAACCAAACTCCCCCATATAAGAAAGAAAGTAAAATAATCATCGGCCATTTTGCATGTGATCCCCATAATGCACGAGGGAATGGATCTTTGTCAAGAGGAACTATTTTCCCCCAGGTACACGGGCTTTTACTTTCCACAGTTCCATACGTATCGTTATCTTCAATCATCGCTACAATTGTCATTTTTCCTACAGTATCACCCGGGATACCTTTAGGGTAAGAAAATGATGCTTCACCTTTGTCATCTGTGTTAGCAGAATGTTCATCTGCAGCAGGCATTACCCCGAAAAGACGTTGAACATAAAAATTAACTGCAATATCTTTTACAGGTTTTTCTGTGCCATCGGCTGCTGTTTCGGTAACTAAGGCTGTTGCAGTTCTCGAAGTATCCTGCGGATTAAGTTTTAAAGAAAGATGTACATCTTTTAATCTTAACTCTTCTTCAGCATCATCCAAAACTTCATCATTTTCTACTTTAACTGTTACACCAAAATAACGCTCGGCATCCAAAGGCAACTCTTTAGGAAGAGCAGCGCTGGTATGTCCTGCAGCATCAGTTGTTGTTTTAGTAACCAATACTAAATCGCCCTCTTTTTTGATATAGAAATTTACATGTGCATTCTGTGCAGGAAGAAACTTTCCTTCTTTATTTTTACCTGAAACCAATGCACTTACAATTTTGGAATTATCCGTTTTCTTTGAAAAAGATAACTGAATGCTGCTCGCTGATTTTTGAGCTTGTGCAAACGAAACTATTAATAATAGTGTAGCACATACAATAATCCATTTAGGACAATTGTTTCTTTT
>CAIQBY010000232.1 GCA_903870175.1 uncultured Bacteroidota bacterium | reverse complement strand
ACCATATACAAGCGGCTTGTTCAGCAATACACAGGCATCATTCACTAAATATCTGGTTACAAAATTATCCGAGCCATCTATAATAATATCATAATTCTTGATGATATTTATTGCGTTTTTATTTGTAAGCTGGAGATAATACGGAACAAATTTCACAAAAGGATTCAGTCGTGAAAGCCTGTGAATGGCGCATTCTACCTTAGGTTTTCCTATATCATCAATAGTATATAATACCTGACGCTGCAGATTTGTTTCATCAACACTGTCAAAATCAACAATACCAATAGTGCCTATTCCGGCAGCTGTTAAATACTGCATAGCAGGACATCCCAAACCACCTGCACCAATTATCAATACAGAAGTATATTTTAATTTCTTCTGACCTTCCATACCGATTTCTGGCAACAGAACATGACGATTATAACGATTTATTTCTTCTTTACTTAACATTTATCCTCCTGCAAATGGCGGCAGCAAAGCTACTGTGTCACCGTCATTCAATTTTATATTTCCTTTCACTACCTGATTGTGAACAGCTGCAACAAATTTATAGTTACTCAATTCAGGAAAAGCAACAAGCAATTTTGATTTCAATTCCTCCATGTCTGAAACATCTTTTACTTCAGTTTTATTTGTTCCTGTGGCATCTATCAATGCTCCAAATAAAATTACTTTAATAATCATTGTTTCCTTTTCTTTGTTTTACAACACTACAAATGTCCATGTATTTAAGCGAATTGGTTATGATAAACATCATACAAATCATGGCAATATAAGAACATCTACCAATGTTCCTGATTTAATATTTTCGACATCTTCAGACAAATAAATCATACTGTCGGCAATGGCAAACGAACTTAATTTATACGATTCCTGACCTTCAAGCGGTACCACGTGATTGTTTTCTATTCTTGATTTTAAAAAATTGGATAAGCCCTTCTTCTTATTATAATCCGATTGAATGGGAAGCTTTAATGATTTAAGAAACAAATTTGAATTGCCTTGCAATTGCCTTATAGCTGGATAAACATAGTAATAAAAACAGGTTAATACAGCCGCTGGATTTCCCGGCAAGGCAAATATCAAAGCTCGTTTATGTTTGCCGAAGAACAATGGTTTCCCGGGTTTTTGTTTTACTTTATAGAAAATGTTTTTTGCTTTCATTTTCATTAATGCACTCCCAACAAAATCATAATCGCCAACCGAAATACCACCTGATAAAAGAACAACATCCGATTTTTTAACCGCCTTTTCAATCAGTTTATATACTTTCAATTTGTTGTCGGATACGCATTGAACAGTGACAGGTTCGATGTTTATACTTTGCAACGCTGCAATCAAACTATACGTATTCGATTCATAAATATTTCCTTTCTTAAGTTTTGTGCCGAGCTTTTGCAGTTCACTTCCGGTAACGATAACAGATACTTTTGGTTTCCTGAAAACGGTAACAGTATTCAATCCCATTCCTGTAAGATAACCTATAGCACCCGCATTTAACAGCGTTCCCTTGCTTACCGCAAGTTCGCCTTTGTTGATTTGCGAACTTTTTAATCTGATGTTTGCACCTTTCTTTATCAGTGTATCCTGTATTTTCAATGAGTTTTTTTCAACAGTTACCTTTTCCTGCATCACCACTGTATCAGCTCCTTCAGGTACTGCAGCTCCTGTAAAAATCCTTACTGCCTGTCCTTTCTTTAATTTTTTATTATATACTTTTCCGGCAGCCACTTCACCAACTATAGTAATGTTATTATTATTAACTAAATCATCATAAATAAATGCGTATCCATCCATGCCAGATTGATTAAATGGAGGAAGCGAAATTGGCGAATAAACATCCTTTGCCAATACATATCCAAACGATTTATACAAAGAAAGTTTTTCGGTGGACAGGGTTTTGGAATGTTTTACAACCAGTTTTTTGGCTTCTTCTACTGAAATCATAGTACAAAAGTCAATAATATTATTGACATATTTATGATTAAAATAATTTATGAAGCGACAATACTGTTGTACCTTTTAGTTTCAGTAGTAATTAGCTGAATTGAAATTGCTAAAATAAAGAGTCGGTTAAAGAAACTTGACAACTAAACCAAGTCCTATATTCACACCTTTTCCTTTTAATTGCGAAACAAGATTTCCGGAAGAGGCATTCAGGTTAGACCCTGTATTATTGGAATATATCAAATTAGGGTAATTATAACCGACATATCCCAAATTGAAATACATGCCGACAAATCTTCCAAAATAAATACGTGGAACAAGTGATAAACCATAATTAAAACCTCCCCCTTTTGCTGCATCATTTTTACTGTCGTTCGATAAATATTTCAGGTGAGAATATCCCATGTCTAACTCAAGCGGCATATCAAAATGAACTGTTTTTATAAAATGAAAACTCAACACAAAATCATCATCCATAGCTGTTACCGTAGGTTTTATATTTTTATTTGTCGAGTCGCCTTTGGCAATATATTTCGAAAATCCTATTCTTCCGCCAATACCCAGCCAGTTGGTAAGTCCATATTCCACAGTAATAGGATAGACTCCCGAACCTGCGCCGCCTGTAGTATCTTTCACAGCTCTTATTGTTTTTACTGCCCCTCCCGAGATAACATTTTGGTCTTGTATCTGATGTGTATGTGTGCCGTATAACCCTAATCCCGCACCAATGCTGATTACTAATTTTCCTTTTTGAAATGCTTTTTCCTGTGCTTTCAATGTGTTGCCAAATATGGCGATTACTGCAAATAATAGTATTGTTCTTTTCATGTTTTATAGTTTTATTAGTTATTCTTTTTTTAAATCCGCAATTGTTTGTGACGGGTTGGCAGACGAGAATACTGTATTGCCTGCTACGAGTGCATCTGCACCTGCTTCCAGCAGTTTTGTATAATTATTCATATCCACACCACCATCAATTTCAATCAATGCATTTGATTTTTTGGCACGGATAATTTCTCTCAGGTTCACTATTTTATGATACGTATTATCAATAAACTTTTGTCCGCCGAAGCCGGGATTCACACTCATAACAAGTACTACATCTATGTCTTCAATAATATCAGCAAGAAAATTAACAGAAGTATGCGGATTAATTGCTACGCCTGCTTTTATACCCAATGCCTTAATTGCATGCACAGTGCGGTGGAGATGAATACATGCTTCGTAATGTACAGTAAGTATATCGGCTCCTGCTTCCTGAAACTGCTGCAAAAAGCGGTCGGGTTTCACTACCATCAAATGAACATCCAATGGCTTTTTGGCATGTTTTTTAATTGCTTTTATCACCGGAAAACCAAACGAAATATTAGGGACAAACGCTCCATCCATCACATCCACATGAAACCAATCGGCCTGGCTGTTGTTAATCATTTCTATATCACGCTGCAGGTTTGCAAAGTCGGCTGAAAGTATGGAAGGTGCTATTATATGGCTCATAAAGTTATTTCTTGTTGGCACAAAGATAGGGTTTTGTACGGATAACTAATGGATACGAATTTACGAATCTTATAGGTACGGATAACTAATCTTACGAATTTACGAATCGAGATGTATTTGGATTCGTAAATTCGTTTTATTCGTTATCCGTACCTATTGCACCACTATTTTCTTATTCACCACATTTTTGGTTGGTGAGCCTGCCGAATCCACTGTTATCTGCACAAAATAAATTCCTTTGGCAAAGCCGCATACATCAATAGTTTCGCTTTGCGTCATCCTGAGTTGGTCGAAGGAAAGAATTTCATTGCCAATAATATCAAACACTTTTATAGTTTGTATTTTGCTGCTGCTTTCTATGGTGAAGGAGGTGGTGGATGGGTTGGGGGAGAGGGTGGTGGAATCGATATTCTTAATATTATTAATTCCTGTTTCTAATTTACAAGTAACAATAGTGTTTGAATAATCATATCCAAAAATAAAATTAGGCAATCCAAATGAAGCAATTTTACCTCCAAGATAAATAGCGGAGTCAATATAATTACAAGCCAGACCTAAACTGTCTGGAAATTCTATAGTAGATAAATATGTTTTCCCTGACTGTGAAAGATAAATTTTTCCATCAGGTCCAAGTTTTTGTTGTCGCCAAGCATCAGGTCCATTTTGCACTAAATAAGTTTTGGATGAAATAATAGAAGCTAAACTTCCAGCGTTCAAATTATATTGATAAACATTACCAACTCCTGTCTCTGAACAATATAACTTTGTGTTATCAGGGGAAAATGAAATACCATATCCACGAGTCCCAGTAGATAAAATTTGTTCGTTTAACACATTTCCTGTTGAAGGGTCAAAATCAAATAGCAACGTAAATCCATTTACTAAACTTGGCGAAGTACAAGCAATTTTTAGTCCATTATTAGAAATCACTGTCTGTCCCCAACCAATATTATCTATTGTTCCGGTGTGAGATATAACGGTGTCAATAATTCCTGTACTTGTTAATTTGAGTGCATAAAATGCATCTGAATTGAATTTATGGGTTATTATCCAATAATCTGTTCCATTTGAATGCCTTATACAAATTAACCTTTCAGAAACTGTATCTACTAATAGAATATTTTTTGCATTCGAAAGTACATCTCCATTATAACCATTAATATCATTTGAAAGACACATGTCAACTATTGAATATCGTAATCCATTTTGAAAATTATTTTCCAAAGCATCTGTAGTAAATACATAATAGTATCTTTGACTTCCTGGCAAAGGAACAATTATACTTGATTGTGTTGAAGAGACATTGCCCATTAAACTGTCTCCATTAGGCATAACTTGTTGCTGCTTATTCCAAATTTTCATTCCGTTAGTATAAAATAATAGAGAGCCGGAACTGTCACTTATGGAAGAACATCCTTCATCCCAGCCATAAGGATAAAAATAAGTTTGTCCGTTAAGTAGTGGAGTAGGTGGTTTGTTATTAAAATCTAAACCTGCGTGGTCACCAAAATACCAAATGTTTCCTTGCTTCTGCCCTATACAGATTAATGGAAATAACATCAGTAAAATTATTTTCTTCATTCCTTTTATATTAAAGATGAAATTATAAACAAAGGTAATTGAAATGTTGGTTAGGGGTGAGGGGAAAAGAAAAGAATTTCGAATTATGAATATTGAACATTGAATGTCGAAGGATGCGGACCTTACTTCATTATTCATAATTCGATGTTCAATATTCATAATTCGACATTCTTTTAATCCTTAATTAAAAAACCAGTCCCGTTTCGGCTTTCACCAAAACAGGACTGGTTTTTGTTGCTTCTCAATGATTAAAGCTAATTCAAAGGGTTTTTTGAAGGCTAAAAATCTTGAAGGACATCAAATAGCCCCTAAATCTTCTCTGTAAGACCCTAAATCTTCTCTGTAAGACCCTAAACCTTCTCTGTAAGACCCTAAACCTTCTCTGTAAGACCCTAAATCTTCTCTGTAAGACCCTAAATCTTTACTGTAAGACCCTAAATCTTCTCTGCAAGACCCTAAATCTTCTCTGCAAGACCCTAAACCTCGAGTGTAAGGCATTATTAGGTTATTTAACAGGAACTTCAATTGTCTGGCTCATCTCCTGAAGCACATCTTGTATGCTCAATTGAGTTCTGAAAAAAACAATAGTGCCGCTTTTATATCCACCTAAAGTAGTGGTAGCACTATTAGTAGCTGCAACCATTGTAAAGGTAATATTGTCCAAAGAACTAAACCAAATGTGCAGGTGAACCTTTTCCTGTGGTCCGCCTGCAGTTTTCATATCCACAGTACCTTTTTCCACTCCCGCTTGTCCTTCAAAGATATTTTGTTTTCGGATAGCCTGGTCTTTCACATGAAATTTACCGCTTTGCAAAATCGTGATACTGTTAGCAGGGTCAGCATTCGCCGCCTTTTGAAACGGTGCAAGCAAATTGTCCTGAATAGCATTATTCATTGCCTTAAACATGGTCGCACGGTTT
>CAIQBY010000231.1 GCA_903870175.1 uncultured Bacteroidota bacterium | reverse complement strand
GAAAATAAAATTCTGCCGAATACAAAAACAACTGTTACATTTTATGATGTGAATTATCAAAAGGTTGCTTCCGTTGATTTAACAACCAATGAATATGGTACGTTCAGCGGTACATTTACAACTCCTACGGGAGTATTAAACGGACAAATGAGTTTGAAAAATGAAAGCGGAAATATTTATTTTTCTGTTGAAGAATATAAACGCCCGAAGTTTGATGTAACATTTAATCCGGTGAAAGGCAGCTATCGTTTGAATGAAAATATCAAAGTAAATGGAAATGCAAAAGCCTATTCGGGCGCAAGAATTGATGGTGCAGAAGTAAAATACAGAGTGGTGCGCAATGTTTCTTTTCCTTACTGGTGGTACTGGTGGAGAGGTTATTATCCGCAATCTCCGGAAATGGAAATAACAAATGGCGCAACTGTAACAAATGACACAGGAGCTTTCTTTGTTGACTTTAAAGCGATACCGGATTTATCAATTCCTAAATCATACCAACCAACTTACAGTTATACTGTATATGCTGATGTTACCGACTTGAATGGTGAAACACATAGTTCGCAAAGCTATGTGAGTGTGGCTTACACAGCATTAAATTTAAGTGATGATGTGCCGGCTTTATTAGAGAAAGAAAGCAAAAAAGCATTTGCTGTTTCTACCACAAATATGAGTGGAGAGTTTGAAGCTGCAAAAGGAAAAGTAGAAATATATAAACTGAAACAGCCTGAAAAGACCTATCGTACAAGAGCCTGGACAAAACCTGATAAGTATATTATCAGTAAAGAAGATTTTGAAAAATCATTCCCGCTTGATGAATATAAAGATGAAAATAATATGTATAAATGGGAACGTGGAGAAAAGGTATTTGAGAAAATGTTCAGCAATACTTCTTCTGCAACTATTAATAATAAAGGCGTTTCCATTGACAAAAATGTTTATGACAGTTTGCGTTTCACTTCTCTTTCGCAATGGAAACAAGGAGCTTATGTGATGGAAGTGCACAGCAAAGATGCGTATGGAGAAGATGTGGAAGATATAAAATACTTTACTGTTTATTCGATTAGCGGTTCTGAAGTGCCGGGAAATGAAATAAACTGGTATAGTCAAATTACCATAAACACAGTAGAGCCGGGAGGAAAAGGGAAATTTATTATCGGCTCCAAAGAAGAGAATGTGAAAGTGCTTTATGAAATTGAAAGTAAAGGACAGATAGTGAAGAAGGAATATATCGCCTTAAATAAAGAGCAAAAGCTGATTGAAATTCCGGTAGAAGAAAAAGACAGAGGCAACATTATGTTTCATTTGACATTTATAAAAAACAATCGCAGTTATAATCAAACAGGAACTATCGTGGTGCCTTTTACCAACAAGGAACTGGATATGGAGTTTGAAACATTCCGAGATAAATTATTACCCGGTCAGAAGGAGGAATGGAAGATAAAAATAAAAGATAAAAAGGGAGATAAAGTAGCGGCGGAAATGATGACTGCGATGTATGATGCGTCTTTAGATGCTTTCAAGCCGAACAACTGGTACTTTGCAATTAATAATGTGTATTATTCTAATTTGTATTGGGATGTTAATTCAGGCTTTGGTACTGTGAATGCGCAGGTTTTCAATATCGAATGGAACAAATATCCGGTGGGCGCTTATAGATATTATGACCGATTAAACTGGTTCGGCTTTAGTAATGGATATTATGGAAGATATGAATATGACTTTGATGGAGATGTTGGCGGTAGCTACTATCGTGCCGGATATGGCGGTAAGAATCGCGGTGTGAACAATAAATTAGCATTAATGGACCAGGAAGAAAAGACAATGGAAAAGGATGAAGCCGAAACAGGCTCGGATAAAAGAGGTGCTTATAAAAAAACCGCAGGAGATGCAACAACAAAAGCAGATGCTATGCCAATGGCTGCTGCATCAGAAGCAGTAACTACAGTTTCTGCAAACCAACAGGCAGTGTCTTATGGTTGGGCAGCCGGTGAAGGCAAAGAGCAAGGGAACATAGACTTATCAAAGATAAATGCAAGGAGTAATTTTGCTGAAACTGCTTTCTTTTATCCACAGATGGAAACGGACAAAGATGGAAATGTTATTATTAAATTTACCATTCCTGAAGCGTTGACGAAATGGAAAATGATGGGCTTTGCACATACAAAGGATTTAAAATATGGAACGATAGAAAAGAACCTGGTTACACAAAAGGATTTGATGGTGGTGCCGAATGCCCCGCGTTTCTTCAGAGAGAATGATAAAATGGAATTCAGCAGTAAGATTACTAATTTATCAGATGGTGATATGACCGGTACTGCACAGATATTTTTTTATGATGCAACATCAATGAAACCGATAGATATATTGGTGCAAAGTAAAAATAGTAATGATGACGGCGCCAGAACATTTTCTGCTAAAAAAGGGTTAAGCACCAACGTAAGTTGGGATATCAGTATTCCAGAAAGTGTGGGTGCGATAACTTATAAAGTAGTGGCAAAAGCAGGCAACTTTAGTGATGGAGAAGAAATGGCACTACCTGTTTTGACCAATAGAATGCTGGTAACAGAAACTATGCCGTTGCCTATTCGCAGTAAAGAAACAAAGACTTTTAAGTTTGAGAAATTGATTAATCAAAGTAATGGCTCTACTACTTTACGGAATCATAAACTTACTTTGGAGTTTACTGCAAACCCCGCCTGGTATGCTGTTCAGGCGTTACCTTATTTGATGGAATATCCGTATGAGTGCGCCGAGCAAACCTTCTCGCGGTTTTATGCAAACAGTATTGCATCAAATATTGCTAATTCTTCACCCAAAATAAAAGCGGTATTTGATTCGTGGAAGAATGCGCCTGATTCAAAAGCATTGTTATCTAATCTTGAAAAGAATCAGGAATTAAAATTGACTTTACTTGAAGAAACGCCTTGGGTGCTTGATGCAAAGGATGAGACAGAACGCAAAAAACGTGTTGCACTTTTATTTGACCTTAATAAAATGAGTAATGAACTAGCTTCTGCAATGAAGAAGTTACAGAAGATGCAATCACCAAATGGCGGATTCCCTTGGTTTGCTGGTATGCCTGACGACAGATATATTACTCAACATATTATTACAGGAATGGGACATCTTGACCATCTTGGTGTAAAGAAAATTCGTGGTGATAAAGATGTTTGGAATATGGTGAATGCCGGTGTGAAGTATCTGGACAATAGGATTAGAGAGGATTATGAATGGATTTTGAAATACGATGCCAAACATATTGATGAAAATCATTTGAGTTATTTGCAGATACAATATTTGTATGCACGCAGTTATTTTAAAGACATTGCTGTTGATAACAGAAATCAAAAGGCAATGGAATATTATAAAGGTCAGGAGAAAAAATACTGGTTGCAGAACAGCAGGTATATGCAGGGAATGATTGCTTTGGCGCTGTTCCGATATGATGATAAAATTACTCCGAAAGATATTATGAAATCGTTGAAAGAAAACTCAATGAACAGTGAAGAAATGGGAATGTACTGGAAAGATAATACTGCAGGATATTATTGGTATCAGGCACCGATTGAAAGCCAGGCATTGTTAATAGAGGCTTTTGATGAAGTTAGCAATGATAAGAAATCTGTAGATGATTTGAAAGTATGGCTTTTGAAATCAAAACAAACACAGGATTGGAAAACTACCAAAGCTACCACCGAAGCCTGTTACGCACTATTATTAAGAGGTACGGATTGGTTAGCTACTGAAAGTAATGTAGAAATTTCATTGGGTGATATTAAAGTTGACCCTAAGCAAATGCCTGATGTGAAACAGGAAGCAGGCACCGGATATTTTAAAACTTCGTGGAGTGGTGGGGATATAAAACCGAATATGGGCAATGTTACCATTACTAAAAAAGATGAAGGTGTAAGCTGGGGGGCATTGTATTGGCAATACTTTGAACAGCTTGATAAAATTACGCCAAGTAAAACTCCTTTGAATTTGAAGAAACAATTGTTCCTTCAAAAGAATACTGATGCAGGTCCGGTGATAGAGCCAATTTCATTTTCAACATTATTAAAAGTAGGAGATAAAATAAAGGTACGTATTGAATTACGTGTGGATAGAGATATGGAATATGTACAGATGAAAGATATGCGGGCAGCAGGGTTTGAGCCTACCAATGTTATTTCATCTTATAAATATCAGGATGGATTGGGATATTATGAAAGCACGAGAGATGCTGCTACCAATTTCTTTTTCTCGTATTTACCTAAAGGAACTTATGTGTTTGAGTATCCTCTTGT
>CAIQBY010000230.1 GCA_903870175.1 uncultured Bacteroidota bacterium | reverse complement strand
GGAACGGAATACTCTTCTTCAAAAAACAGTTTAATAGGACTGAAACAAGTTGCTCCTCCTGCTTCTACAACAGTGAAACGATTCAAGTGATAAATAAAATTATCACATAATTCAACTTCATTGATTTTATTGTGTTGTTTAATCTTAATAAACAAAGAAGGAATGTTTTTCTGATTAAGCGTTTTAAGAACAATATCTATTGGTTTATTAATATCGCGTCCTTTGATGTTAAGCGAATGATATTTATTATCGATGATTAATCCTATATGAGGCGGAACTTTGGATGCATTAATTATAACAATATAGAGTCCGGTTTGCAAATCAATTTCATTTAATTGAGAATCGATTTTTAGTTTATATGACGTTTGCAAATCAACCATTAAACATTTATTTCTCCTTTAAAAACAAATGTTGCAGGACCTTCCAGCCAAATATCAGTGAACGAATTATCAGGATGTCTTTTGAATTTAACTACAAGGTTGCCTCCTAACGTTTTAATATTACAATCAAATTGCGTGGTTGCTACGCCCTTTAATGAAGCTACCAAAGCTGCGGCTGTTACACCTGTTCCGCAGGAATAAGTTTCCGCTTCCACTCCTCTTTCATACGTGCGGACAAATAAATCGTTGTATTTCTTTTCTACAAAATTTACATTTACACCTTCTGCTTTAAAACGTGTATTGTTCCTTATTTTACGGCCTTCATCAAGTACATTGTAATTCTCAATGCTATGTACAAATGAAACATAATGCGGCGAACCGGTATTCAGGAAACAATACCCTGCATTCATTTCTACTGAATTTACATCGTTCATCTTCAAAGAAATGTTTGGATGTTTTACAATTGCTTCGTGTGCTCCATCAATTGCATGGAATTTTGCTTTATTATCTTTTATCAAACCTAAAGTATGCGCAAACTCAACAACACAGCGACCTCCATTGCCGCACATCGAACTTTCATTTCCGTCAGAATTATAATAAACCATCTCGAAATCATAACCTTCTTTGTTTTGCAACAGAATCAATCCGTCGGCACCTATGCCAAAACGCCTGTCGCAAAGCTTTGCTACCAAAGCATTGGCAGCGCGATTGAATTTCATGTCGCGATTATCAATGATGATAAAATCGTTGCCTGTTCCCTGATATTTATGAAAGTTGATTTGCATATTTTATATGTAACGATGCCACAGATTCACAGATTTAAAATTAATTCAATATCTATTTTTTAAATCTGTGAATCTGTGGCAACTTGTTTTTTATTTCAGTTTACTGATAATATTTTCGTCTGTTATCCGGTCGTACGACTTGAAATCGCTTACATAATCAAGCTTATAAACTGTTGCCTGATTTTTCAAATAAATAGCATCGTCAAGTTTAAATACTTTTATTCCTTCGTCAGCATCTATTCCGTAAAGTATCAATTTAAACTTACTTAGCTTATAACCTCTGTAATTCAAGGGCGATTGCCAGAACTCAACATTAAAAAGCTGTTTGCCATTTAATTTATCGTCCTGCACACCGCTTACTCTTTGCAGCATCGAATCTTTTACAATGCTGTTGCGGCTTGCCACAGGATTAAGATTTATTACTTCAATCGTTTTAGTAGTAATCAGTTCATCTTTGCGCACAACCACATCTTCCGAAGTGCTTTTGTTTATTGATGAAGTATCAGAAGTGAGGGCAGCATACAATGAATCTTCATTTACATCCAAATCAGTATTCAGTTTGTTATTTCTTAAGCTGTCTTTTACCGAATATGTTTTTTTATTTTGAGCGTCAGTCAATGATTTTTTATCGTTTTCATTTACTGCATCCTGCTTGTTATCACTTATGCCATTGGTTTTGCTTTCCGAAGTAAATGTATGAACAAGTGTTTTATAGAAATTCAGTTCCTTAAAATAACTATCCAGTTTCAGTATAAAAAAACCGCCCGCCACTATCAATCCTACCATTAAACCCAAAACAAAGCCTTGCGTTTTTTCTTTAAACTTACTCATTAATCTGTTTGGTTATTTTTCCTGCTTTTTAAATCGAGTGTAAAGTTAATCAACCTTTGGGAACTACGGGTGATTTAATTTGAATTTTTGTGTTTTTTACCGCAGAGAACGCAAAGAAGGCGCAGAGGTTCGCAGAGAAATAAAAAACTTCCGTCATTGCGAGGATTTTTCATCCGAAGCAATCCCTGCATTATTATGAGATTGCTTCACTGCGCTCGCAATGACGAGAGAAATAAAAAAGCTCCGTATTTCTACGAAGCTTTTTTATTAATTAGCTAACTTGCTAATATGCTAATTAGCTAATTCTCTTACTGCGGAATAGTTACCGGCTTAGGGCTTGCTACCGGCGATATACCATTTGGATTAAAATTAACTACTGACGAATTTATTTTATCGCCT
>CAIQBY010000229.1 GCA_903870175.1 uncultured Bacteroidota bacterium | reverse complement strand
CATCAAAAGACAATTGAACTTCTATTTTCGAATCCTGTTTAATAAGTTTCACTTTCAGCTTTTCGTCATATACAATGCCTGCATTTGGCTTGCCTGATTTGCCCTTCACTGTTGTTCCGTCGCTCCATTGCGGATTGCCGAGCACATCTACCGAAGGCACAGGATTACTTGATTTTACTGTCGTTTGACCATAAGCAGAAATTCCGAACATTAAAATTCCTGTTATCAGTACTGATTTAGTTCCTGTGTTAATTAGCTTTTTTATCATATATTTTTAGTGTATTATTCCGAACAAATGTACTTATAAAAATTAATGTTTTCACCTGCTTTTACAATATGTTATAACGTGGTTATTAACATGACTCTTTTTATGGGCCCAAATATATAATAAAAAAATTGAATAATAGCAATGACTTTTATCCTTTTTTTTATTTAGAGGTGTTTTTCCGGCTATTTTACTTTTCCTATATTTATTCTAAAGAACAATTTTATGCTTTTTTACGCTATCTGGGTTTTACGACAAAAAGGTAAAAGGGTTTCAATTAATAATTTCTTTTCCTGATTTTTAATCTATAAAGTATCTTTTCTTACTCACAAATACATTATACCTTTTAGTAAATTTGGCATTTACTTGATAAACGAAGAAAAATTATTCTGGTTTCAACTATATTTTCGCCCTTATGAACTCTTTATTTGCCTTTTCCGTTGGTAATTTCCCTTCAAATGATCTATTTTCCGCTTAAGCTGCAATGGAAATCGCTTAAACAACAATGAAAGTTTCTTAATCCGTAATGGAAATCTCTTAAGAAATAATGAAAACCTCTTAAGTGGCGCTGAAAATTTCTTAAAGAATTATGGAAATTCTTTAAGCTGCAATGGAAATTTCTTAAGGAATTATGAAAACCACTTAAACAGTAATGTAAATTCCTTATTTAAAAGCAATGGGATTTACAAATAACTAAAAAGAAAGCCCCGAAATATTTCGGGGCTTTCTTTTTAGAATTTAGATATTAGAATTTAGCATTTCAACTATTTAATCTTAAAAGCAGCTTTTACTTTACTTACATAGTCTAATTTCTCCCAGGTAAATAATTCCACTTTCACTTTCTTTTCTTTTCCGTCAGGTGTTTTAAATGTTTTATTCACTACTTCTGATTTACGACCCATGTGGCCATAAGCAGCTGTTTCAGAATAAATAGGATTACGTAATTTTAATCTTTGTTCGATAAAGTATGGACGCATGTCAAAAACGCTTTCCACTATTTTTGCAATTTCTCCGTCAGTCATATTTACTTTCGAAGTACCATAAGTATTTACATAAATACCCATTGGTTTTGCAACACCGATAGCGTAAGAAACTTGTACTAATATTTCGGAACAAACTCCTGCTGCCACCATATTTTTAGCAATGTGGCGTGTTGCATAAGCAGCCGAACGGTCAACTTTTGAAGGATCTTTTCCTGAGAATGCACCACCACCATGAGCACCTTTTCCTCCATAAGTATCAACAATTATTTTTCTTCCTGTTAATCCTGTATCTCCATGTGGCCCACCTATTACAAAGTTTCCTGTTGGGTTAATATGATATATGATTTTATCATTGAATAATTTATGCAACGATGTTTTCAAATGCTTTTTAACACGAGGAATCAAAATTGCCTTTACATCTTTTGTAATTTGTTCCTGCATTTTCTTTTGATCGCCTTTAGTAAAATCATCGTGTTGTGACGAAATAACAATCGCATCAATTCTTACAGGCTCGTTATTATCACTGTATTCAACAGTTACCTGCGATTTAGCATCCGGTCGAAGATATTTCATTTGTTTACCTTCCTTGCGTATTGCTGCTAATTCCAACAATAATAAATGTGCCAAATCTAAAGGCAAAGGCATATAATTATCAGTTTCATTGGTTGCATATCCGAACATCATTCCTTGGTCACCTGCACCTTGTTCTTCTTTTTTCTTTTTATCAACTCCTTGATTTATATCCGAAGATTGCTCATGAATAGCAGAAAGAACACCGCATGAATCAGCTTCGAACATATATTCACTTTTAGTATATCCAATCTTTTTAATAACATCTCGTGCTATTGTTTGAACATCCAAATATGCTTTCGATTTTACTTCACCTGCCAATATTACTTGTCCTGTGGTTACCAACGTTTCGCATGCCACTTTTGATTGCGGGTCAAATGCCAAAAAGTTATCAATTAGTGCATCAGAAATCTGATCTGCTACTTTGTCCGGATGCCCTTCTGACACCGATTCCGAGGTAAATAAATATGCCATGTTTTTTTTAAATATTTTTATTTATGATTGATTATTGAGGGCGTAAAAGTAATATTATTATTTAAATAACTCTTCCAACTTCTTATCTAATTCTTCACCACGCAAACTTTTTCCAATAATAATTCCGTTCTTATCTATCAACACATTTGTTGGGATTCCATTAAAATTATAAAGTTTAACAACAGGTGATTGCCAGAACTTAAAATCGCAAACATGATTAGGCCATGTAAGATTATCCTTTGCTATAGCAGCTTTCCACGGCTCGAGTTCTTTATCAAGTGATACGCTGAAAACATCAAACCCTTTTGATTTATATTTATTATAAGCGGCCACCACATTCGGATTTTCCATTCTGCAAGGGCGGCACCATGAAGCCCAAAAATCAAGTAACACAACTTTTCCTTTCAATGAAGATAACGAAAGTGGCTTTCCTTCTGGTGTATTCATTGTTATATCTGGTGCAGGTTGACCTACTGCCAGTTTCTTATCTGCTTCAGCTGCCTGTTTCTGTGCTGCTATACTTTCATGAAACGATTTTACATAAGCGGAGTTTGGATACTTGGCAAACAATGCTTCATCCAATTTTAAATACGTTGACAAAAAATCTTCTGCTTTCAATTGTTGAATAGCAGCCAGCGAAGCAAACGAAGTAGAGTTCTTCTCAATAAAGTTTTTCAAGTATTCATTATGCGAATTTACCAAAGCCGTGTAAGGCGCTTCCAGCTTCTTACTCATCGCCTCCACTTTTGATGAATCTTTTTCAGTATTCACATATGCTTGAAACATTTTTTGCAACGAATCTCTCTGACGATAACTTTTTGCTGACACCTGATTCACATCCCAGAACAATTTCGAATCCACTGACCCATCCACTTGATACGTATTCCCTAAAT
>CAIQBY010000228.1 GCA_903870175.1 uncultured Bacteroidota bacterium | reverse complement strand
CGGTAATTCATTCACAATATCTCCACAGATACAGGTATTTACTTTCATCAGGTATTCAATAATTGCGACTCTTGCCGGATGCCCTAATGCTTTTGCAAGTGTTGCAATATCATTTTGCCTGTCGGTAAAGTGTTCTGTTTTAGTTGCTCCCATTCCTTTATATTTATATTGCAATATTACGATATTGTTTTGAACCTGCAATATTATTTTTTATAAAAAGTTTTCAACCATATTCTCTGATGATGTATTTTATAAACTTATTTGAACGCCATTGATAAAAAAAATCTGAATTTCTTCAGTATTCTTAATTTGTTATTTGATGCTTTCAAAACAATGTTTAAAGACATTATTATATAATTAGAAATACGCTGATTTTTACAGGAATGATTATTTTTATGAGTAAGTGCATCATATTGTCTTTGATATTTAAGCTTGTATCCTTTTTTTCTTTTAAAAGAAACTGTAAATATGAGTTTAGCTTAAGAAATCGGTTTGCTAGAATTTATTGGCGAATACAGAAGCTAACTATTCAAAACCAAGAATTTCATAAAATATCTCCGCCACACGATTTTTTCTATAAAAACACAAATACACTCTAAATGAAAACAAAGGTTGTGGCGAGCCTTATTTTGAGTTTTTGCAAGAATTGTTTTCGATTATTTAGTAATTTCGTTACAAAGGTCTAACATTGGAATCAACTATTGAGCAACTTAGTAAAGTTGGTCTCTCACGGTTAACCATTATTGAGCAACTTAGTAAGGTTGGTCTTCCACGGTTAACCATTATTGAGCAACTTAGTAAAGTTGGTCTTCCACGGTTAACCATTATTGAGCAACTTAGTAAAGTTGGTCTCTCACGGTTAACCATTATTGAGCAACTTAGTAAAGTTGGTCTTCCACGGTTAACCATTTAAAAATTGAAAAAAAGTCATTTTATCAAAATTTTACCCGGTTGACAATATAAAAACCTTCATCTGACCGAAAAGTTTGCAGGAGTTTTCTTTTATTTAAAAACGGTTTTTCAACCGAAGGAATATCCTTTCGAAATAATGATAGCTCAAAACTGAAATGAGAATAGTGGAAAACAAAGAGGTGACGGCAATGCAAAGATAAGCTGCTGTACTCATCCCGAAAACAGATGCACCTGTGAGATGAAGAAGGAAAAGTATAGAAAAGAACACAATCATGTGATAGCAATACATTCCATAGGTATATTTCCCGAGAGATGAAATAAAATTCCATCTGCTTATTTTATAAAAAGAATATTCGGCATAATTCTGTTCCATAATAATAAATGCGAAAAAGAGTGAAGGCAGAATCGGCATAAATGAAGAGGCGAGCACATAATGTATTCCTAATTTCCAAGTAAATAAACGCATTGGAAGCATGGCAAAGCCGATAATATAAATCAAAATAATAACCGCTTTAGGAATATTTTTTATTCGGAGTATACTTTTTTCTAAGGTTGACAGATAAGCAATTACTGCGCCCATAGCCAAATCGGACATGGACGAGAGGGAATGAAATTTTATTATCATTCCGTTTCCATTAGCATAAAAATAACGAAATGCAATGGAACTGCATATTACAATGATAAAAGTTGAAAGCAGATATTTTTTGGGAACAAATGCAATAATAAGTGGCCAGAATAAATAAAACTGTTCTTCGACAGATACAGACCATAAAACACCGATTAGTACATTGCTGATTCCATTAATTAAATAATCGAAGTTGCCTGCGAAACCAAGATAAAGCCATGGATTCACAAGGCTGGTGCTTACCCCGATTGGGAAATTACCGGGAATTTGATTGTGCAGCTTAGGTAATACAAGTAAACAAATAGCAACAACTAAAAAGTAAACAGGCCAGATCCGCAATACTCTGCGGATATAAAAGTTTTTAATATTGATTCTACCTGTAGCTTCTTTTTCGCTTAGCAATAAATAGGTAATCAAAAATCCGCTGAGAACAAAAAAGAAACTTACTCCTAAATCACCATTCTTCAGCAGGTTTTCTTTTATATAAATATATGTTTTGCTATCACTTGAAAAGCCAAGACTGACAACAGCATGATTTACAAACACGGCAAAGAATGCGAAAAACCGCAGTCCGTCAAGATTAGGGAAAAATACTTTGTCCGTTTTATTCATTATAAGATGATAATGGGGCGCAATTTATTACTTTTTCTCTTTGTTATGTAATCCGTTGTCATTTTGTATATTAATCGTAAATTCGCACCTCCAAAAAAGGAGAATAAATTATATGTCTAAATTTCATTCATTAAAAGTAAGTGATGTAGTTCGGGAAACAGCTGATGCCGTTTCAGTTGCATTTGAAGTACCGTCAGAGTTAAAACAGGATTATAAATATAAACAGGGGCAATATCTTACGCTTAAACTCAAGGTGAATGGAGAAGAACTAAGGCGTTCATATTCCATCTGTAGCAGCCCGCTTGATGAAAATGAACTGAGGGTAGCGATAAAAAAAGTGAAGGATGGCAGAGTATCTACCTTTATTAACGACTCCATAAAAAAAGGTGATGTACTGGAAGTGATGATTCCTATGGGAAATTTCTATACAGAGATGAATCCTTTTAACAGAAAGAATTATATTCTCTTTGCAGGAGGAAGCGGTATTACACCTATGTTTTCAATTTTGAAAACAGTATTGAAAGCCGAGCCTCAAAGTAAAGTTACTTTGTTTTATGGTAATAACGATGAGTCGTCAATTATATTTCAGAAGCAGATAGAACAGCTTGCCATTGCAAATTCCGACAGGCTTAATGTAGTACATATATTAAATGCTCCACCTGCCAATCATCCGGTGCTATTGCAGGGATTGATGAGCAAGGAAAAAGATATTGCATTGATTGAAAACTATGTTGATTTGAATGCAAATAACGAATATTTTATTTGCGGACCCGGACCGATGATGGAGAATGTGGTGGCTGCTTTGAAGGAACTAAAAGTGAATGAAGCACAGATTCATATTGAATATTTTACTGCACCTGTGAATGGAGAAGATGGTAAACCTTCTGAAAACGAGGCAACAGGAGCTTTGGCAACTATCATTATTGACGGTGACGAACATAAAGTTGTTTTAATAGAAGGAGAATCAGTGCTGGAAGCAGCAATACGGATAGGCCTTGATGCTCCTTATGCATGTCAGGGAGGATCTTGCTGTACATGCCGTGCTTTATTACAGGCAGGTAAGGTGGAAATGCGTGTGAATTATGCTTTATCGGCCTCCGAAGTAAAACAAGGATATATTCTTACCTGCCAAAGTCGCCCAACCACGCCAAGTATAGTAGTTAATTACGACAAAGGAATTTAAGATAATATTGATGTGCTGATTCTTTTAGAAGAGTTGGTGCTGCAACTATCTTTGTATTATTAACTTTTGTTTTCCTACACCTTCTTTGGTAGAAACTTCAATAGTATAAATTCCATTATTCAAATCGGCAACATTAATTTGTTGCTGATTGTGTTTTAAAACTTCCCTTTTTACAACCTGCCCTGTAATATTATAAATGGTAACAGTACTATTGCTTGTGGAAAAAATAGAAGAAACCTGAATATTAATTTTATCAGTCGCAGGGTTTGGATAAATTGTAATAAGTGATGAAATATTAATTTCTGAAACACCACTTCTAAAATGAATGGCTATGGAATCCGTGATAGAGCAGCCATTATTATCTGATACAATTACCTGATAAGTAGCAGGGATTAAATTAACAGCAGTTATATTATTTTGATTTGGAGATGTATTCCAGATAAATGTATAAGGTGATAATCCACCTGAAACAGTGACAATGGCAGAACCATCACTGCAGTTGAAGCAAGAAGCATCAACGCCTGCAACAGTAGCAATAAAAGTATTGCAAACGGAATGTGCAAAACCATACCAGCTTTCGTTTCCGTTGGTCATATTTTCATTAACAAATGTTGAAGTACTGTCGTTGGTGGCATTATAGGTTCTATCAAAAGCAGTAACAGCAATGGTATCCGTAATGGCAACGCCGGATAAAGTGTATGAAGTATCGCCTGTAACTATAATTACATTGTTGAACTTGTATCCGTTGAACCCGCCGAAATAGATATGATAACCAACTGTGTCAGCTTCTGTACTGCGATTCCATGTTAATAAAACATGACCTCCACCGATATTTGTTTTAATTACATTGGCAGGAGGAGCAATAGGAGCAAGAGTATCAGGAGCAGTTAAAAAAGGGAGATAACTAACGATATCGAGATTAGGATTATCCATGCCATCATATATTTTTCGCTGAACAGTTGAATCAGCGATAGAACCCCACCAATTGTTATTTGCAAATACTGTTCCCGAACCATTGTCATTGTCGTTATAAAAGTTTTCATAGGTTGCATTTGCAAAGATATTATTATGCGAAATCAGTGGGAAATCCAATGTTACATACATACAGCTGTTAAAATGATTACTTAAATCGGTACATCTATTTTGTACAATTGTATTATAAGTAATAGAATCGTTAGTGGAACTGTTATAGTAAATACCTGCTTCTTCGAAGGATGCATTATTTACAATATGATTGCCCGTCATCACTGTCGGTGATTCAAAGCTATACACTCCACCGCCGGTGTATGTCGCTGTATTGTCTGCTATAATATTGTTATGCAATTTAGTTGAAGATTGATTAACGATACTGATTCCGCCGCCTTCAGCATGTGAAGATGATATTGAATTGTTTGAAATAACATTATCGGATATTGCAGCAGTGCTGTGATTGTTATTAAAAATACCGCCGCCATTTTGTCCTTTGGCAGTATTAAATACAATTACGTTATGCGATATAATTGCTGTTCCTGCCTGATTATTACAAATGCCCGCACCATTAACAGATGCGTTACTCGAAATAATATTATTTGATAGTTCCAATGTATTACCTGTTTGAACCGAAGAAAAAATGCCGCCGCCATCAGCAGTTGCGTGATTATTGGAAATGGTATTACCTGCAATTAATGAATAGCTGCCGGATGAAGCAGTATTGCTTAAATAAATTCCACCTCCATTGTCAGCTGACGTATTGTTCTGAATACTGCAATTGTCTATCTTTAAAGAAGAAGAAAGATTAGTAGCTCTTATACCGGAAGCTTTATTATGATTGATATTGCAATGTGTGATATAAGGATGCGCATTGTATAATTTGACAGCACCGTTATCAGCAATGTTCAAGCCTCCTGCATATTGAATAGTGCAGTAAGAAAGTATTGAACCGCTTACATAATTTCCATAAATATTATTTTGAAAAACAGCATCCGTACTTAAATCACTGAAATAAATATAACCCCATTCACCTGAATTATTCGAGGCATTGGAAGTAAAGAGGATAGGATTGCCGCTTGTTCCTAAAGCTTCTAATGTTCCATCAATCTGCATTGAAGTTGCGCTGTCAAACTTTATAATTACTCCCTGTTGAATGGTCAATGCAGCACCATAACTAACCAAAATATTGCTTGTTACAATATATGGGTTGCCGGCGGAAGTCCAGTTGGTATTGGTATTTATTATTCCGCTCACGTTGGTTGCAAATGTCTGGAAGGCGAAGAGTAAAGTCAAACAGAAAATAATGGCTGCTCTGTTAATAGTAGTTTTTATCATGATGATTTTATCTTTGATTAAGGTAATAATTCTGTACTTTTAGTTATAAATAACATTGTACAAAATTGGACAGATATTGGCATAGTAAATATGATAATAATCATTAAAGAAAGTATGTTTTGGCAGATTAATCTTTCTTTAAATCAGGTTCAAAGTTAATCTAAAATAAAAAATCCTGTTCCATTATTTATTAACGGAACAGGATTCTTCGAAAGAATTAATCAGTTACAATACGCCTTCGTCATAAGCTTTTTCGCCATGTATTGATTCATCGAGACCTTTATCTTCTTCTGTCTCGGTAACCTTAACAGACGTGATTTTATTTATCAATGCAAGCATTATATAAGTAAAAACAAAAGCATAAACACAGGCAACAACAACAGCAATAACCTGTTTTGCAAAAAAGTGAGTATTGCCATACATCAATCCATTATGACCGGAAAAGTTCGCAGCCTTAGAAGCAAAGACACCAAGCAGAATAGTGCCAAGACATCCGCCAACACCGTGAACTCCCCATACATCAAGTGCATCATCCCAACCCATTCTGTTTTTAAGATTAACGGCAAAGTAACAAACCAGACCTGCGGCAATACCAATCATTACAGCGGAATTAAGAGTAACAAAACCGGCTGCAGGAGTGATGGTTGCCAAGCCGGCAACTGCACCGGTAAGCAAACCCACGAACTTTGGTTTCTTGGCAAAGCTCCATTCGATAACAAGCCAGGTGATTGCCGCAAAAGAAGCTGCTACATCTGTATTAACAAAAGCCAAACCGGTAACAGCATTTACATCCAAAGCCGAGCCGGAGTTAAATCCGTACCAGCCAAACCATAAAAGCCCTGTACCTATTGCTATCAGCGGAACGCTATTTGGAGGAGATTCTTTATCTCTTCTTTTTCCGACATAAATAACAGAAGCCAAAGCTGCAAAACCTGCAGTAGCGTGTACAACTATACCGCCTGCAAAGTCAAGAACTCCCCAGCGAGCAAGTAATCCGCCACCCCAAACCATGTGCGCAAATGGATAATAAACCAATACCTGCCATAAAACAAGGAACAGCAGATACGATTTGAAAGTAACTCTATTCACAAATGCGCCTGTGATTAGAGCAGGTGTAATAATGGCAAACATCATCTGATACGCCATAAAAACAAACTCAGGAATTCCTTTATTCCCGGGGAAAGGTGAATTCAAATCAACACCATTCAAAAAAGCCTTGTCGAAATTACCGATAATGCCTCCCATTGCATCACCGCTAAAACAAAGTGAATAGCCGCAAACATACCACATTATGGTAGTTATGCCCATCGAAACAAAACTCTGCATCATAATGCCGAGAATATTTCGTTTACCTGCCAAGCCTCCGTAAAAGAAGGCCAATCCCGGTGTCATTAACATTACTAAGCTTGTTGCTAAAAGCATAAAGCCGGTTGCTCCTGTATTAAACATTGTTATAAAGATTTAAGTTACTCCCGTTATTGATTTCAAATTGCATAGAAAACAGGAATTAATTCTATGAATATTATTAAAACTCTTTACCTATTACTGAAACCAGATACCAATATGAATCATTGCTTCTATCCTGCTATTAGTATTGCTGCCGTCAGTTCTGAATATTTTCTCTTTGTTATCCATTATCAAATCTCTTCCTTCAAGCCTGATGTATGCATTATCAGCAGGCTTGTATTCGAAGCCCAAAGTTGCACCATTTACCACATATCCTGTAGCTTTATTATCTGTATTAATTATTCTTGGCGACAGCACTCCATCTTTATCCGAATACATTTCTCCTCTTGCATATACTCCATACTTTTGTTTTAGCTGATACTTAAAAGTAACAATAGCGCTGTAAACAGAGGCTGTTTTGGAGGAATCAGAAATAGAAGTACGCTGCTGCGAAATATAATCGACACCAATTGTTGTTTTTAATTTGGCAGTAAGCTGATAATTGAAAACAAGATTATTAAGGAAGCGCATGTGTTTTGCAGCACTGTTATCAGGCGAATCATCACCTGTAAGATTATAATATCCAATGCTTCCTCTCTCGCTGAAAGTATAGGCAAGCGATACTCCAATTGATTTGGATTTGTTGGCTTCTACGTAAGTATTATAACCATTTAACACATGAAGACAGATAAGAAATTTATCATTTGGCGTATAAGTAAGTTTAAAACCAGACTGCCACCAGGGTTCGTAAAAGGTAATGATGGAAACCGAACTGGTAATATTATCCTTTGGCAACAAGCCTTCGGTGCCGATATGCGTTTTGAAAAAACCTGCATCAAGCCATATCTTTTTTGTTAATCGCACGCCTGCATTGGCTTCCTGTATCATATTATAAACAGGCGACCATGCAGCCGAAGGCAAATCTCCGTAATGCAAAGTAGCTATAGCCCGCACTCTGTCTGCCGAATACTGGGCAGTAAGCTGAACAATATTAATGCCAAACTGATTACTTTTGGGCGACACAGCTCCAAACTTCTGATTTTTATTGGTCCCTACCGAATCGGTATAATATGCATAGTACGCATCCACATATCCGCTGAATTTAAAGCTTTCAGGGACTTTCGCAATAACAGTTTTTATAAGAGAAGAATCTTTTTGCTGAGCAACGGCAGAGGAACAGAAAACAATATATGCAGCAGTAATAAAACAAATAAAACCTACACGTAATAATTTATTCATTCACAAATATTTGTTATTTAATTTGACAAACCTAAGTATATTTTGTTTTGAAAACAAAAACTTTTGTCAGTTTAAGCAAATAAACTTTTTATAAAATGTAACAATCTCCATCCATTAAATATTTCTTTCATCAACTCTCTTATGGTGTTTTAAAATGATAATAGGAATGTTAAAAGTATCTATATTGAAGCCAAAACATCCCTGCCAATTACCTGCAATTTAGAGCTAAAGCCTGTCAACATTGGTATGACAGACGGAATCATTCGATTTTTTATTGATATTTCTCCTATGATTT
>CAIQBY010000227.1 GCA_903870175.1 uncultured Bacteroidota bacterium | reverse complement strand
TTCATAAAGGTACATTCCTTTTGCAAGCTGTTCGGTGTTTATGGTTGTTGTGTTTGTAAAGGTTTGTTGTAAAAGTTTTCTTGATGCAAGGTCGTAAAGGGTTATTTCTGCTGGTTCGTAATTATCAATTTTAATATTAAGTTCGTTAGTTATAGGGTTTGGAAATATATTAATCTGCACATTATTGGTTAATGTTTCAAATCCTACATTCAATGAATACTTAAATATTTTTCCTGAATCACCTACTGCATATCCTATTTCGTTAGGTCTGCTAAACGATAAAGAAGTAAGATATGTAGAAGTGGTAAATTGAATATTCCAATTGTGTCCGGCATCAGTTGAATTTAAAATGTCGCCATCAGATGTTACAGCCCACCCATTCGTTGAATTAGTAAATACTAAATCATTAATGCAGCTGGTAACTCCAGTATTTGTTAAAGTCCAATTTAGTCCTGCATCAATAGTATATCTTATTTCCCCAGAAAAACCACCTACCCAGCCATTAAAATAATCATTAAAATAGATTGTTTGCATTCCAATATTAGTTGGGTTAGAATAAGTATTCCAAGTTGAACCACCATCCATAGTTTTACCAACAATGCCAATAGTAGAAGCTCCGACATAAGTTACCCCAGCAAAATAAACAGTGTCATTATTAATTGGAAATAATTTTGCTCCACTACCAGAGAAAAAACCTAACGATGTCCATGTTGTAGCATTGTTGATTGTTTTCTTTGAAGTACCATATTGGCCAATTGCAAATGCTGTATTAGGATTTACAAGTTTTGCGTCTATTTCGTAATCGTCACTATCACCTATATCTTTGTATACCCAATTAATACCTCCATCATTCGTCCAAAGTATTGTACTAAGTGTAGGACTTGGTCCTGCGTAATTTCCACATGCAATTATACCATTGTTCGGATTAATAAATTGAATAGTATTAAAAAATCTATTGTCGCCTGTCGGGTCTGGTGGATAATTTTGATTTGTCCAAGAGAAGCCGCCATCATTTGTTCTGAAAATATTATTAGCCGTCACAATCCAACCAGTATCTTGATTAATAAATGAGCAAGAAAATATTTTTTGATTTGTAGGTGAATAGATTTGACTCCAATGTTGCCCCCTGCAAATTCCGCAAGTCAACAAAACTAATATTGTCAGAAATCTTTTCAATCTAATTATTGCTTTACTATTTATTCAGAGCATTCTAAAAATATCCTATACAATATCTTCCTGCAAAAGTATCTTTAATTTTCACAGCAACACCTCAAAGGCAGAAAATCATTTTCGCTCCTCATCGTCCCGTTCTCTTTTTTGCTTTGCAATATGTATTTCTCCAGTGCTTCTGATAAGTTCTATCAATGGCAATAATGAGAAACCGTAGGTAGTGAGTCCGTTTATATCCAGTATGTAAGGCGGCTGAGGTTTTACTTTTTCCATTATGCCGTTGTCCATAAAAAATGCAATTTTATATCCCAAAACATCATCCGAAATCATATTATTTCCGTTTACTGTTGCCCTTTTTATATTTGCATTACTTTTGGGTCCGTCCTTCATCGATAATAATATCTGGATATTCCAGTCCATAGACAGCATAGCTATTATTGTATCTCTTTCTGCTTTCGATTTTTTGTTTGCAGCAATTTCTTCTATAGTCAAATTTTTATCTTTCATATATATATTTTTCTGTTGGAGACTAACAAAAGTAACATTATCGGTATTCGAAAACACTCATATTCAGGCAAGCATTATTTTTCGTATCATTTTTATTAAGTCCTTTGTCGCATCAAAAAACATCAACACTTTCTTTTTTTGATTTCGTTCTTTAAAATAAAATGTAGTAAGTAAAAGTCAGAAGTAAGCTTTTAAAATCCAAAAGTGTGCTTTTAAACTCCAGATATGCACTTTTAGGATTCAGATGTATGCTTTTAGGATTCAGATATGCACTTTTAAACTCCAGATATGCACTTTTAGGATTCAGATGTGTGCTTTTAAATTCAGATGTGTGCTTTTAGGATTCAGATATGCACTTTTAGGAATCAGATGTGTGCTTTTAGGAATCAGATATGCACTTTTAGGATTCAGATATGCACTTTTAGGATTCAGATGTGTGCTTTTAGGAATCAGATGTATGCTTTTAGGTTTTATTTAGTACAAAATCAACAATAAATATAATCATTACAAGTTCAATAATTAATAAATTAACAATTAAATAATAAATAAAATGGCACCACCTCCTGTAATCTTAAAAGATGTAGAAGTAAAAGAAACTGTATTTAGCGATATTAAAGTACCTGCTGATTTAAAACAATACATGGTTAACTCTGTAGAAAAAGGGTCGAATGCTGTATTATATGCCGACCCTGCCATAACAGCCTCTTTTTATGCAAAAGGTACTGATTTGGGTGACGATATTCAAACAGCGATAGATGCTGAAAAACTGAATGCTTCGGACGATAACAAGCTGGCAGTATCAAATGCAATGTCAGCCGGAGTGATGTGGCTGAAATCATATGGAGCTCAAGTACAATTAATAGCTAACCTGTCAGTCAACCGCAGCACTCGCGAACAAGCTGCCGAAAATATTCTCCGTTCCTACCTGTCGTATAAGCAATTGACAGTTGGTAAAAAAGGAATACCCAGCCCGCTTGTATTCACTGTAGAAGTAATAGGAACCGGAAAAATCAGAGTAACAATAGTTAATGGAACAATTAACTTTCCTTCCCGCACTAATTTAATAGCAATACAATTGCCTCCGGCAACAACGCCACCAACAGCCAACCCTGTGGTTACACTTGCAGATGGTCAAATAAGTGTACAATTATCCGGCGCAGCCGAAGTAGTCAGCAAATCACTTTCGGGCAAAGGTACTTCCACCATTATTAATGTATCCAATACCGGTTGTAGCTATATAATACACGGCTTTGCTCAAAACGGCAACAAACAGGTAAGCGTTTTATCTGCCGGACTTATTGTAAAGTTGTAAGGGTTTTTAATTAGCTAATTAGCATATTGGCTAATTAGCTAATTAAAAAAGCTTCGTAGAAATACGGAGCTTTTTTATTTATACAGATTAATAAACTAATAAACTAATGAACCAGTGAACTAATTATTTCTTCTTCCTAAAATAAAAATATCGCTGCACACCAAGCATATACACAGGATAAAAGTGCGAGTATGATTTATTGATAAACTGAAACTGAGTGGAAAAATCAATCCGTAAATTTGATTTATAAATATATTGCACACCCGGGCAGGCATCCACATAGTTTCCTTTTTCCAATAACGGAGTATTTATCGGCACCTCTTTTATTCCATACTGTATTACTTTAGCCTGCTGATAGGCTTTGCCGAGCAACTCCAAATAAATATTAAAGTTTCCCTGCTCATAATTTTTATACGTGCGAGGCAATAATAAATACCCAAATGAGAGATTATATTTAATTGCCTGTCCGTATTTAATTTCGGTAGGTACGTTGGGTCCGCCATATATATCAGGCGAATAACCGTTATATACTTTCGGAATAATAATTCCTGATGTAAGCGAAACAGCAAAATGATTTTTTAAATACGTAGCAATTATTCCGCCGCCATATCCTCCATTATCATCCAGCAAATCAGGTTCGGTTTCATCATGTGCCACTGCAACAGTCGAATATTCGGCATACGCAGCCATACGGAAATGCGTATGCTCACCATCAAAAGTAAGAAACCGATATTTAGCATATAAATAAATACCGTTGAAAAGATAAGGATAGCTGATGCCCCGCTGATAATTACCGGTGGAGAAGACCGATTGATTTCCATTATGCGTATGCGAAGCAAGTCCTGCCGGAAATAGTACATCGTGATGGTTCGATTCGCTTGCAGATGCCATCACTGTGAGCTTTGGCAATACTCCATACATAAGCCGGATAACATAAAGATTCCTTATTTGTGTATATTCTTTAAATGTTTCATCAAAGGCACGAATCCCCAGAACACCTTTGGGTACATTGCTTGCAGGTTCGTTGTTAGGAAATAATTCCTGCGAGAAAAGCAAATTGCTTTTTACAAACAATACAAATACAAAAACTAAAATACATCTTTTATAATAAAGAAACATAGTAGGTTTTGGATGATGGAATAGCAGTATTGGCAGGTGATACGCAAGGACTTATTATATAAGTTTTCCATTCTTTATATTCGTTTCTTGGCATGTATTTATCTCCTATAAATTTTAAACTTACAGTTCCTTTTAATTCTTTGCTTTCAGTTATTTTAATAAAATGATAGGTGTTATTCTCAAAATTCCAGCAGTAATCATTGGTAACGGAAATACTCTCCACACTGATACCGGCATATAAACTGCGTACCGAAAATCCTGCGTCAGTAACTGCTTTGGCTATCTTTTCAATTTCTACTTTAGCACCTTTTTTAAAAACAATTTTACCGGCAGTGTTCTCAAGGTTCATAATAACACTGTCGACAAAGGAAAGTTTGCGAATACTCATCTCCACACTTCTGGAGCAGGCAGAACAGGTGAGCCCGTTGACACCCAGCTGCGCCCAGCTAAATTGTGCAATTGCTGAAGATAAACTGATAAATGAAAAGAGAATGAAGAATAGAAAAACCTTTGATTTCATAAACAAAATATTTTATCAAAGGTAAATAATTTAAACCTTAAGATTATGATAGTTGTCAATAATTATAATTTGTAACATTTTTTGAATACTTTTGTATTTCAATTCAATAATTTGAAACACCTGTTTATCATATTAACCGTTTCAAGCATCCTGCTGCAAACCTTCAGCAATAGCTTTATCCTTGTTAATTATCAGGTGAACAAAGAATATATTTCCAAAAATCTTTGCGAAAATAAAAACAAACCGATGCTGCATTGTAACGGTAAATGTCATTTGCAAAAACAACTTGCAGCGCAGGACAAAAAAGACAAATCTCCTTTCTCACAAACATTAAAAGATAAATTCGAAGTACAATATTTTTCAGAATACGTAAGTCCTTTTATCACTTCATTTACTGACGAAGTAAAAGGAAATTTTATTTATAGTTTTTCAATTCCAACCACAAGTCTGGAATCTATTTTCCATCCGCCTTCTGTTTTAATGTAATTGTATGTGCACTTCTATCGGAGTTATAAACTCTGAAAGAAGCAACAATTATTATTAATAACAGAAAAATGAAACCAATAAAAAATATTTTATTGTTATTGCTGTTTATCCGCAGTATAACAATATTTTCTCAAACATCCTGCGACTCAATGGAAGTCTGCGATTGTGTATGGCGCGATTTAAGTCCTGCAGGAATAATGTTCGGACATGAACATGCAAAAGGCAACTGGAAAATTTCGTACCAATACATGAGCATGATGATGAAAGGAACTATTGCAGGCACAGCCAAAGTGGATGATAATTATGTTTTTAATAACTACATCATGTCGCCACAATCAATGCAGATGGATATGCACATGATAATGGCAATGTACGGAATCACTGACAGGCTGTCGGTTATGGCGATGTTCAATTATAATATAAATACAATGAGCATGACTGCATTTCCAGGAAGCACCATGCAGATGGATGGCAAACCTACTGTAATGTCGAGCTATACCGATATGACTGCAACAACATCAGGCATGGGCGACACCCGGCTTTACGCAGTATATGCAGTTGTCAATCATAATGCACATCATGTTTTTATAAGCGGCGGAATTAATATTCCTACAGGCAGCATTTCTATAAAAGGAAAAGCCAATGATATGATGTATCCTGATTCGCGCCTGCCGTATATGATGCAGCTTGGTTCGGGAAGTATGGATATAATGCCGGGCATAACTTATTTATTCAAACAGCAAAAGTTTTCGGCTAGTGCACAGGCTTGTTCTGTGTTGCATCCGTTTACTAATTCGCTTGGTTATCATTTCGGAAACGAGCTCACAGCCAATGTTTGGGCAGCATATAAATGGTTACCATGGATTAGTACTTCAGTAAGAATGGAAGAAAAAGCAACAGGAATGATGTCGGGCAAAGATGCCGCACTTATCGAAAACAATGAGCCTGCAGCGTTTTATAAAAACTATGGAGGAGAAACAAGAAGTGCTTTTGTCGGTCTTAATTTTTATTTCAACAGAACGTGGTTGCAGCATTCAAAAATAACTGTTGAATACGGAATGCCTGTTTATCAAAATGCAAATGGTGTTCAACTGGCAGATAAATCAATGCTTTATGCTGAATGCATGATATCTTTTTAAAAAAATAAATACAATTAATCTTAATCATTAATTAAGAGTCTTAAAGATAAATTAAAATGAAAAAACAAATATCAATAGTAATTATAAGTTTTATAACAGCAACTTTATTTACTTTAAATGGCTGTAAAAAAAGTACTGACGATTCCATAGCGCCTACTCCTGCCAACGGAATTATTGGGTTTCATATTCATACAATGATGGATACAGCCGAAGTTGCAAACTACGACAGCGTATACGTTACCGGCACAGGCAGAAAAATAATAGTGCATTTTGCACAGCTGTATCTTTCTAAAATACAACTTATAAAGCCGGATGGTTCGGCTGTGGATGTTCCCGGTGTTATTGTATTAAAAAAACAGCAGGTAGAATCCTATCTTCTTGGCAGTGTTCCTTCAGGCAATTATAAATCGGTAAGGTTTAATGTAGGCTTGACTGATTTGCAAAACTCATTGGTACCTGATGTAAGAGACAGCACACTTAATACAAGACCAATGTGGTTTGATGCCGCAGCACAACCTTCGGGATATGTATTTGTAAACTTCCAGGGGAAGATTGATACTACTGCTTCAGGACATGGAACAGTGGCGCAGATGCAGCCGTTCTCCATTAAAATAGGAACCAATGCCAACCTTGTAAATACACAGTTGAATGATAAAAACTATACTGTTTCGCCAAATCAAACGCAATATGTTCATCTGATGATTGATTATAATATGTTGTTTATGGGCGTGAATCTGAATACGGCTAATCTGACAATGAATACGGTAGCAGCTAATTCTACTGCGTTAGGGCTGCAATACAAATTCAATATTTCAATGATGTTCATGTATGAATAATAGTGTACAGATTAGAAAAGTAATATTTCCTGCATGTTTTTTTATACTTGCAGGCGTTACTTTTTATTCGTGTACATATAATAAGGCAGAACTGAAAGTGGATTGTGTATTGCCTGCCACCGCTTCGTTTAATAATGATGTGATGCCGATAATCAATGCACAGTGCAATGGAGTCGGTTGTCACAATGGCGCTACCAATGCAGGACATCTAAACCTTGAACCGTCCGTTGCTTATTCCCAACTTACTCACGCAGGCAGCGGATACATTGATACTTTAAATCCGACAGCCAGTATTTTATACGGCTCACTTATTTCAGCTTCCAATGTTATGCCTCCTGCCGGCAAACTGGATGATTGTAAAATATAATTAGTTTTAGACTGGATACATCAGAAAGCATAAAATAATTAACTAATTTTACAAAATATATAACCACAATTTTGTAATGAAAAAATTAATCAAAAATTCCTTACTTGTTTTATTACCCATCATACTTATAACATCCGCGTGTCATAA
>CAIQBY010000226.1 GCA_903870175.1 uncultured Bacteroidota bacterium | reverse complement strand
CTGCCAAATCAGCTGGACGAACGTTTTCATCGGTTACAAAGTCAACAGTATTTCTTGGAAGATTCACTTTGCGCGGATTTAATCCTTCTATTTCAAACACGGTAGAATTCATTTTCACCACCTCGTCATCAAAGTATCCACGAGCTTTTGCAGCGATATATCTGTCAATGGAAAGTTTTGCAAATGTATTTGCATCTTCTTTAGTGATGCCATGTTTGGTTGCAACATTTTCGGCAGTACACCCCATTGGCACGGCAGCAGTGTCGTTCAGCGCCTCCCAAAGCATATCCTGAAAATTGATTTTGCCAAGAGCATATCCATTTCTGTTTCCAAAACTAACAGTTGGCGAAAGTGTCATGTTCTCTGTTCCGCCACACAAAGCTGAATTGGCTTTGCCTAACGTAATTTGTTCAGCTCCTGAAATGATGGTTTCAAAACCAGAACCACAGATACGTTGCAACATTATTGCTGGTATCTCCTGCGGAATGCCTGAATACAAAGCGATATGACGCGGAAGAAAATAAGTATCGGCAGAACTTTGTCCGATATTTGCATACATCACCTGATCAATATCTTCGCCCGTAACACCTGATTTCTTTAGTGCTTCGCGAGTTGCATATATTCCCAAATCTGTTGGTGATACGTTTCCTAATGTTCCGCAAAGCTTGCCAAACGGGGTACGTGCACCATTTACAAGGTAAATATTATCATAGGTAATTGCTATTCCTTTTTTCTTATCGTGAAATCCTTTCATGTTTTTTTATTATTTAGTAATTAATTCTTCTTCTTCTGTTTCGATATTTTTCCTGAGATAATTCTGTTGTGCAATCACCGCTGCGCCATAAGAAACAACGTGTTGGGGACTATCAACAATCTGAATGTCTTTTCTGAATGTATCATTCAACAATGTTTGCAGATAGGGATGATGCGCTATTACGCCACCAATCATATATGTTGGAATGCCTGGATCAAGGCGCATTTTAGCTACTTTATTGGCAATGGAAATATAAATTCCTTTTGAAATATCTTCATTCGTCATGCCATCAAAAATCCAATTCATTATTTCTGTCTTCGCAAACACAGTACAAAAACTATTGAGTTCTTTATCGTATTTTGATAAGGATGCCATGCTGCTCATCTCCGAAATATTAATGTTGGCACGCTCTGCAATCTCCGCCAGGAATGAGCCTGTGCCGGCAGCGCATTTATCATTCATGTAAAAATTCATCACATTATTATCTTTATCACAACGGATAATTTTAATGTCCTCGCCACCAATGTCAATAATATTTTTCTCTCCCGGATATACAAATGAAACCGCAGCAGCAGCGCTATTGATTTCTGTTTTCACAATATCGGTATTCGCGAAATGCTTGCGGCCGTAGCCTGTAGCGCAACTATATTTAATATTAAAATTAGTTGCGATAGTTTGCATCACGTTCTTGAGCGCCTGTTTGTCGTTGCTTAAAGAAGGAAGGAAATAACGGAAAACCGGAATTCCATGTTTGTCAACCACACAAAATTTAGTGAAAGCCGAACCTAAATCAATGCCTAAAAAGCAATCGGTATTTTTGAAAGCAGATACTCCGGCAACTTTATTTACCAATCCTTTTTCAAGAATCTTTTTATTCACATCGCCTGCTGCACCAGGCACACGAGAGATAATATTCTTATTCGTCATTGCTTTTACCATGTTGGTAAAAGAAAGATTTAATGAAGTGCGTATATAATGTTTGCGGCCGTACTCCACTATTTTACCATTCAGATAATCAATTTCAGTTGGACGATTATTTATTAAATCAACAGCCAACGAAGGAAAATGATCTCCGCCATTCTTCAAATATTTTAAACAGCTTCTGGTGAAATTATCAGGGAAATGAATTTTCTCCGCTTCTGCAACTTGTATTCCTTCACGGATAATTTGTTCAACTAATTCTACAGTATCAGGGTCGCTCATTGCTTCAAGCATCGTCAACCTTCCTACACCGCAAAGAGGACTAAGTGCTGCATTCAGTATTGTTTTTTCCCAACTGCGTTTCACAATTTCAAAAGAATCTACCGCTTTAGTTTCCAAACCGGAAGAAGATAAAACGTCCGCAATTATCTTCGCTTGCTCTGCTCGTGCATCATTTATAGAACCGATATAATTTGGAGCATTAAAAAAAGTAACCTTTGTAACATTAGGCGAACTGCTGTTTCCTGCATAGTTAATAATCATTCGCAGAGTTTTAGATTCACCGAAACCGGCTGCTACCAATTCTTCCACTTCAATTCCATTTTGTGCAGAAACAACTGTAAGTTTTTCTGAATTCAATGCCATCGCCTGCTTTACAGCACCGGCAGTATGTGTAGACTTTAAGGAAAAGAATAAATAATCTGCATCCCATCCTTCAAATTGAGAAATGGATGTAAAAACATTTTCAAATTGAGCAGTTGTAGCCATCATGTTTTCAAGCACCAAACCATCACTCTTAATCTTTTTGGCTTTTGTATCATTCACTTCGCAAAGCGCAACATCGCATCCTGCCTCGTGAAGCTTCACAGCCAAAATCATCCCTACAGGCCCTAAACCGACAACTCCGACTTTTAATTTATTTTTCTTTGCCATTTGTTTGCAATTTTATTTGTAGTGAAGAAATTAACTCAACACTTTATTTTCTTCCAGTTGTTCAAGGAAGGTTTCAATTTTTGTTATGCTTTGTCCTTCGGAGAAGAAACGCAAATCGCATAAATCTCCTTCAATAATTAATCCCGGAACACCTGTCATTTCCTGCAAACGCTGAGGCATTCCGAATTTGGCATTTGAATTATTAAAACATGTTTTAGAATCGTGGAAAACAACTCCGTCAATTTGAAATTCTTTAAACCACTCGGCAAGCATTTTCATTTTCGCCTTTTCACTCCTGTTAATAAATATTTCGGTATATGCTTTAGCTGTTGATTCCCAAGGATTGTTTTCGTCAAACTTGTCAAATACCCAACTGCTGCAATATGTAGAAGCAACAACTGCTGCATTGTTTGCATTAAATAAGTCGCTGAACATTCTTAATTTCCCCCATATCGGCATTCCTTCCCAGAATATTCTAACTTTCGCTTGTGGTAAAAACCCAGTATTGTTCTTTACATTTTCTTCCAGCTCTTTTAACAGACCTGTATAATAGTCTTTCGCAACCTGCGTTCCACGAAGTACTACAATTGGTCCCATGTGAATTGTTCCATCGAAGAAACTTAATGGAGCATTCATTGCAGTAGAAGTTTTCAAAACTTTTTGCCACAACAAAGTAGCTTCCTTGCTTAACTTTACTACTTCTTTAAATTTATCCAGATCAAATTTATTACCACTTACCTGTTCGCAAACAGGAATCATTTTCTTGAATTGTTTTACTACCAAATCAATTTCGTCCTGAGTAATTTCATCCAGGTGGCGCGGAGGTTGAATGCCGACAATCGGACATTTAAATTCATCAGCGAAGTAGGTAAACCAATCTTCTACCTCTCTGCATTGATTAGTATTATAAGCAATAATATCAGGTTTTGGAGCGCCTTTCATTCCATAATGTTTTTGCAGAGGAGTTTCTTTTTTCAGATAAGAACCAATATCGGCAGTAGTATAAGAACATACATGTCCGGAATAGCCACATTTAATTGCTTCCGGAATATAATCCATCGCAGTTCGGGTTGCACCAAGTAATGCTCCATGATTTTCAGGGAAATAAACTTCAAAACCAAATGAACGTAACAACTCAGCCGGTCCTACACTTGTACACCATGCTATTTTCTTTTTACCTGTTTCCAATGAAAGAAAATATTCTCCCATTATTTTTTTCATTACATCAGTTGAATGAATTTTGTACTGCTCTTTTTTTGCTTCGTTTGCCATACTAAGTTTATGTTTTTATTTATTTTATTATCTAAATTTTTATCCTTGCATCCACCACAAAAGCTTTATCTTCAAAAGCCATTATCGGATTCAAATCCATTTCTTCAATCATTGGTAAGTCACATACCAATTGCGATAGACGTTGAATTATTTCAATTACACTTGCTTTATTAATTGCTTTTTCACCACGAACACCATCAAGTAATTTCGCTGCTTTTATTTTTGTCAGCATTTCATTTACTTCCACTTCCGTAACAGGTGCTATTTTAAATACCACATCTTTTAATACTTCCACATAGATGCCGCCAATACCGAACATTATCAAATGCCCCAACTCTTTCTTGGCACTTACGCCGGCAATTAATTCTCTGCCACCCGGCATAAATTTCTGTATAAAGAATTTTAAATCAGGAGCATTAAATTTGCCTTTCATTTTCTCCACCACAGCTCTTACTTCTTCTGCATTCTTCAAATTGATTGCTACACCACCCATATCACTTTTATGCACCAATGATTCAGCATCTGCTTTTACAACCACCGGGAAACCTATTTCAGCAGCACCTTTCACAGCATCTTCCACAGTATTTGCAATGCGCCAATCGGCAACAGGAATTCCATAATGCGACAACAATTGATACACATGCGAAGAAGATAAAAATGATTTTCCTCCTTTTTTTGCTTCATTAATAATTGCTAATGCTTCCTCTTTTTTAACATCAGCATACACTTTTGCTTCCCCAATATTTCGTGTACTTACTTTATGGTATTTATACAAAGCACCAAGTGCTTTAGCAGCTGTTGTTGGGAAAGCATAACAAGGCACTCCTCCGTCTTTCATTATTTTGGCAGTTACCTGATACCGCTCCATGCTCATATTCGTCATGAAATTGCAGACAATCGGTTTCTTTTTCATCTTGTTTACTTCCACTATTTGTCGCGCCACTTCATCGGTATCGGTAAAAGGAGCAGTAACAAAATTGATATAAACCGAATCAATATTATCTTCATTCATCAGCACATCCAATGCACTTCTAAAGTGCGCACCTCCACCCGTAGCTACCACATCTATTGGGTTTACGATGCTTGCTTCAGGTAGTAATGTTGCAGTTAATATTTCTTTTGCTTTTGCAGAAAGAGCAGGAATCTGCAAGCCTGCACTCACTAATTCGTCAGTTGCAATTACTGCCGGGCCGCCGGTATTGGTAATAATACCTACTCTGTTTCCTTTAGGGATAGGCTGTGTAGAAAACGCCATCGCCGTCTGACACATCTCTTCTTCATTATTGAAAGCAAGCATTCCTGTCTTCTCAAAAATAAGTTCAGTAGCAATATCAACTCCGGCAAGTGAGCCCGTATGCGATGCTGCAGCCTTTGCACCTTCCTCTGTCCTTCCCGCTTTCATGGCAAGTATCGGCTTTTTCTTAGCCACCACTTTTGCCACATCCATAAATTCTTTCGGGTTAGCAAACCCTTCTGTATATAGTATTATCGCCTTAGTACCTTCATCATCACCATAATAGTTGACTACATCCGAAATAGAAACATCGCATGCATTTCCGTTCGAAGCATACATTCGCATTCCGATATCAAGGTCGAACAGACTCTGCATGATAAACGCCCCAACGCCGCCACTCAACGCAACTATAGAGATAGCGCCCGGTTTTGGAAATGTAAATGTAAAGTCGCAATACGCATTATAATCAGGGTCGCAGTTAATAATTCCCTGGCAGTTAGGCCCGAAAATACGTACGCCATATTCCTTTGCTTTTGCCAGAAACGCTTTTTGCAAAGCCACTCCTTCTTCACCCATTTCGCTGAAACCGGCCGAATTAATGATAACCGATTTAATACCTTTCTTGCCGCAGTCTTCAATTATCTGCGGAACAAATTTGCTTGGGATAATAACATGTGCAGCATCAATATCATGCGGCACATCAAAAATAGTAGGGTACGCTTTAATGCCTCTTATTTCGGGCTCTTTGGGGTTGATAGGATATATCGGACCTTTGTATCCAAAGTGAACAAGGTTTTTTATAATCACATTTCCTATGGATAAATCCTTTGACGAAGCACCGATAATTGCTATTGATTTTGGTTTGAATAACGAATCCAGTTGATTAACCGCCGTCCTTTTTTGTTCCTTTAATTCCGCTTCCATTAATATTTATGTTGATTGAAACAATTTTGTTTATGTCTTACAAAACTATTTCTAATTGCACCATCAAACTATGATTTTAATCAGCAGAAACATGACAAAAGTCAGTGACGAAAATAATCGCAACGTAGTAAATTTGGGCGAACAAACATTCTGCCATTCATCAATTTCCTCCCTGCCCTCACGCGGTATCTTTTTTTTTTATTTTTTCGCTGCGCGGCAATGGCAAAAAAAGGATACTTCACGCGGGTCAGGCGCAGTCGGAAGAGTAAAGCGGTTACTAAGCTTGTCGCGGTTACTGAGCTTGTCGAAGTATGAAGTTTTAAAACAGGAGCATAAAAAAACTCTTTACGATTTAAGTAAAGAGTTTTTAAAAAAAATTAATGCATTATTTCTTATATTTTATTCACTAAAAAGAACATTTAGCTTTTTTGCTATTTCATTTTCCAGTTTAACATCAGCAAATCCAAGTTCGCGTTTTATTAATTCTTTCGGTATTGTTACTAATTTATGCAAACGAATTACAGAATCTACATTTAATCCCGTTTTGAGAAAATTGTTATGAGTTTTTAGAATGATAATATCACTGCTTAATTTTTCATCAGGCATTTTACTCGAAATAAAAGCAACAACAATATGCGAATGTTTTCCTATTGCATTTGTTAAACAAACTACCGGACGAACTTTCATTTCTTTAAAACCATCAAATGGGAAAGGAACTAAAACGATTTTATTTTTTATCATTAAAAGGCTTCCCGTCAGTTAATTTATAAATGTCTTCTTTTTTATCTTTCAGAAAATCAAATGCAGGATTTTTAGAAATTGCTTCCATCCATAATTTCTCCTCCTCTTCATCATTCTCTTCCATTAGTATAATTACTTTCACAGGCTTTTCTTTCATTTGCAAAGGGATGTTTAGCTTTAAATATCCTTTTTTATCCGTTACTGTATTTCTTTCTATTGCCTTCATCTTATTTATTTTCTTACAAAGATACGCTATTTCCCTTCCCTATCTTTAAAACAAAAAACTCTTTACGTTAACGTAAAGAGTTTTTTGTTTTAATTGTAAGCACAACTTACTCATTATAAATGTCACGAAGCCCAACCGTACTACTCTTCCGATTTTTTTATCGGGATTCCAACGCATCAGCTTCGCCTCTTGAGGCAAAAAAAGCATCGTTTTTGACCGTTTTTTACGTAATTTTACGTTTTTAAGAACCATGTATATTCCTCAAAGCAAATCAGTAACAAGCACAGATTACTATCCGTTCGGGATAGCAATGAAGGAGCGAACTTTTGGTGCTAAAGACCGCTACGGATTTAATGGAAAGGAAAATGATGATGAAACAGAAACTCAGGATTATGGGAAGAGAATTTACAATGAAGACTTGGGGATTTTCCTAGCAGTGGATCCGTTACAAAAAAAGTTCGCATACTATACACCTTATCAATTCGCTGGTAATACCCCAATAATGGCAATGGATATTGATGGACTTGAACCAGAATGTATGATTAGTAAAAATGGGCATCTAACAAAACCAATCATGGCTCTTCTTAACGCTGCCTTACAATATGATATGGAAAACATGGAAAAAACTACATGGAGGGGAGTTGATAAGGTTAATTATAAGAATTCTCAAGCAATGACAGTTGGCAATGAAGTAGAATATAAAAATAACATGAATAAAGATGATCAGCATGGATTCTGGCTTGCTTTAATTGCACATGAACAAGAGCATATAAATGAAATAGGAAATATTAATACAGATCCATTGGGAGCTGCTGGTTGGCTTGTAATGTATGGTGCTGGATTTTTAGGAGCAAATTGTAACTATGAAAATAATCCTTATGAAAAAAGAGTTTTTATGGGCGGAATAACCAATGGACCTATGGAAGAGTTGTTCGCTAAAAAAGGGATGGAAATTTCGAATATTTTGAATATGAAAATTAGCGTAGATCAAAAGACCGTTAAACTTAAAATAATAGGATTAGATTTCAGATATGAGAAATGTCAAAAAGCATACGAGAGTCTTGCAAAAATTCAGGATAAGGGTGCTAAAGAACAAATGAGATTCTTTAAAAAAGAAATGCAAGAAATTTCTTCTCAATTAAAAGACGCAAAAAAAGAAGAAGCAGAGTTAGACAAAAAAGATAATAAAGCAAATAAAACAACTGAAAGTGAAACGAAGAAATAAAGTACTTTCATATTTATTAATTAACTCAACTTGCTAGTTAAAGGATACAGGCTGTTAATAACAAAAGGTAATATAAT
>CAIQBY010000225.1 GCA_903870175.1 uncultured Bacteroidota bacterium | reverse complement strand
CATCTTAAAGTTAGTTCAAAGTTTGAAAGTATAAAATGTCATGTTTTTTTAACTAATTATTTATCTCATCATGAAAAAGAAAAAAGTAATCTTCACCGCGATAATTGCCATTGCAAGTATCATTGGAGCAATAAGTGTAATGGGTTTCAGAGGGAATCTGAAAACATCGTTATTGGTTTTCCCGAAAGGAAGCACTTATTCGAAAGAATGGAAAAAGGTGGACAGCCTGTCGAATAAAGGGTTGACGAAGTCGGCATTGCTTGTAGTAAATGGAATATATGCTCAGGCGAAAGCCGAAAATAATGCTCCGCAATTTGTAAAAGCCATTATTCATCGGATGAAACTGGAACAATATGTAGAAGATTATTCGGCGGAAAACTCAATAAATAAATTGACGGAAGAATTGAAAGGTGCCAAATATCCGCTGAAACCGGTGCTTCAATCCATACTTGCTGAAACCTATTGGGGATATTATTCGAATCACAGATACCAGTTTTATAACCGGACAACTACCGTCAACTTCGATAATAAAGATATAGCTACGTGGGATTTAAAATCGCTGTTTACGCAGGTGCTGAAAAACTATACTGCATCGCTGGAAAAGGTTGACAGCTTGAAACTAACGCCTTTAAATATTTATGATGAAGTACTGATAAAACAAACCAACTCGCGCAATTTCCGCCCTGCGTTATATGATTTTCTGGCGCATCGTGCAGTTGATTTTCTGATGAATGAAGAGCCGGATATTGTGCAGCCAACCTATAAATTTGAACTTGCTTCGGATAGTTATTTCTGGGATGCAACTGATTTTGCGAAGCTGAAAATTGAATCCAAAGATTCGTTATCTCCAAAGTATTATGCAATAAAAATAATGCAGGATTTAATTCGTTTTCATTCTGCTGACCAAAATCCGCAGGCATTAATTGATGTTGATTTAAAACGTTTGCGATTTGTGAAAACAAGTTCTACATCAACAATAAAAGACAGTTTGTATTTACTTGCGCTGCAAAATCTGGAGAAGAAACATAGTGCAAGCGCTGCTTCTGCGGATGTAAGTTATGATATTGCAAAAGAATATTTGGCAAAAGGAAATAAATATAATCCGCAGCAATCCGAAGAAAATAAAGGATATGCAAAGACAGCTTTGGAGCTTTGCGAAGCCACCATAAAAAAGTTTCCTGACAGTGATGGTGCAAAGAATTGTGCTGTACTTAAAGCACAAATAACAGCGCATTCCGTTGATTTTATTACAGAAAAAGTAAATATTCCCAACCAACCTTTTCGTGCGCTTGTAACCTATAAAAACTTGAAAACAGTGTATGTTCGCATTGCTGAAATGGATGTGGATAAATACAATAAATCCGTAGAAAGATATTATGGCGAAGATTTAATAAAACAGTATTTAAAATTAAATGCATTGAAAGAATGGACTGTGGAACTGCCTGACGACGGGGATTACCAGACACATACTACTGAAATTAAAATCCCTGAACTGCCACTCGGACATTATATTATTTTAATGGGCAGTGATAAAAACTTTGCTTATAAAAACAATGGAGTGGCTTATGCGGCCACCTGGGCTTCAAACATAAGTTATGTTAACAGAAGAATGACAAACGGCAGTTATGATTTTTATGTTCAGCACCGCGTTACCGGTGCACCATTGAAAGGTGTTACAGCGCAGTTGTATTATCAGAAATATAATTATATAACCCGTGCTTATGAATATGTGAGAGATGAAAAATATACTTCGGATGAGAATGGATTTTTTAATGTGCCTGCTTCCAATGATTACAGAAACTTTACTATTGACTTTACCTACAAAGCCGCAACACCCTATACAGAGGCTGCTGACAGACTTCAAACAGATAATCCGGTGTATCAATACAAAACAAATAATGAAACAGTAAAAGATTATCATCGCACTTTTTTCTTTTTGGATAGAGCTATTTATCGCCCTGGGCAAACTGTTTACTTTAAAGGCATAATGATTACGAGCACAGGAGAGGAAAATAAAATTCTGCCTAACACAAAAACAACTGTTACATTTTATGATGTGAATTATCAAAAGGTTACTTCAGTTGATTTAACAACCAATGAATATGGTACCTTCAGTGGTACATTCACTTCTCCTACAGGAGTATTAAACGGACAAATGAGTTTGAAAAATGAAAGCGGAAATATTTATTTT
>CAIQBY010000224.1 GCA_903870175.1 uncultured Bacteroidota bacterium | reverse complement strand
TTTACAGTAAGTTATGAAATGACCCATTTCAAATCGTCACCGACCTATTTTCCTATGTAACACATATATACCAAGACTTTCAAAGAACTAATAACTATTTTTACCGGACACTAGTGTTAACTATTTATTTATAAATATTTTATATAAAAAGGTAACCATTTAAATTTAGATATCCATTACCAGCATCTTTTTCCAAGCATCAACTACTCGAAATGCAACCATTCATTTAAAACAATTTGCATATAAAATAAAAGTATCCGCTCAAACAATTCAATAAACAGAAAAAAAATATACATAACCCACTTTTTATCGTCCATTTACTTATTTTTATTTCTAAATAAAACAAAATGAAAAATTGGCAGATAGCATGTTTGATGCTCTTAGCTTCTTGCACACATCAAAAAACACCCTTGAATACCATTGATCAATTAAAATGGGTTGACCTTACTTATAGTTTCGACAGCACTACTATTTACTGGCCAAATAATGTTAAACCATTTGAACATTATAAAGAGATGGAAGGAATTACATCTTTAGGGTATTTTTATTCTTCCTACTCTTTTTTTACACCAGAACATGGAGGAACCCATTTAGATGCTCCTATTCATTTTTCTGCGAATAAATATACGGTTGATGAAATCCCTCTTGAAAATTTAAAAGGTAATGCAGTAGTTATTGATGTATCAGAAAAAGCCTTAGCTAATAGAGATTACCAAGTTCAAGTGGATGACATTCTAAATTGGGAAAAAGCAAATGGAACTATATCAGACAATACTATCATTTTATTCAGAACCGGCTATGGTAAATTCTACCCTAATCGAAAAGAAACTTTGGGTACAGAAAAAATTGGACCAAATGCAATTCCAGAACTGCATTTCCCAGGCGTTCACCCATATGCAACAGAATGGTTATTGAAAAATAGAAAAATAAAAGCAATTGGACTAGATACTCCAAGTATGGATTATGGTCAATCAAAAGATTTTAAAACTCATCAGATTCTGTTGGGTGCCAATAAAGTTGGATTTGAAAATGTTGCTAATTTAGATCAGCTACCTGCAAAAAACATTTTTGTGATTGCTCTACCGATGAAAATTGGCAAGGGGACTGGTGCGCCACTTCATATCGTAGCGGGAGTTGCAAACTAATAGTATTTCTTAAAAAAATATTTACAATAATTACAAATTAAAAATATGCCCGGCTCATCTACAGTATTATTTTCTAAAAATTGGTCGATCTATCAGAAAATAAAACAAGCTAATTATATGCTACATGATGAATTCGGGAAATGAGAAAACATATTATAGATGAAGTGATTGATAAAGAAATCATCAATTTACTTGATCTTGGTTGTGGGGATGCCAGTCACCTGTCCAAACATCTAAATGGCATACAATTATCTTCGTATAGTGGTTACGACATGTTGACCAATGTATTGGATATTGCAAAGGGTATATTCTTCAAATATCAAAATCAATGTATATCAGATTACAAGCAATGGATAGAACAAGAATGGCTTTTATTAGAAACTGAAGAAAAACAAATGGTATGTGAGCATTTAGAACAGTTTGATTATCCAGAAGAAATATCTTTTTACACAGAAATTTTTGCTTAAATCGGTTTCCATTTAGCAAAAGTGCATCAAGACGATCCCCGACACTTCCTAATGTATTACCAAAAGTAAAAAAGAAGGAATCAGGTTTACTTATTAAACTTCACCAAATCCGAAGCATATAAATGGATCAAATCAACATAAGAAAATTCCAGCAAAATGACGCAGAATCAGCAGCCAAAATTATTCGGAATAACTTATTTGATATAAATGCCAAATATTATGCTGACCCTACACGCATGCGAAGCGCCCGCGCCGCGAAACTGCGCACCGC
>CAIQBY010000223.1 GCA_903870175.1 uncultured Bacteroidota bacterium | reverse complement strand
TCATAATTAATTATTTATCAACAAGGTAAAAAATAAATCTTATCTCATAAATTCAAATCGTTGCAGGATATAAAACCGCTGTAACCAAACAATAACAATACTTTCAAAGAACTTTTATTTACAACATCAAAACGCTAATGAAATAAAGTATTGGATAATGTAAAACGTTTAAATCCTAAAAGAATATATACAGATAAACTGAACATTTATTCTGCACTAATAGCAAAGACAATATTTATAACATCTCCTTATAAAATAAATCATATCGAACGATTTAATCTTACACTAAGAACTCATTTAAAAAGATTAAACAGAAGGACAATTTGTTTCTCGAAAAGTATAACGATGATGGAAAGTTGTTTGGTGATTTATCTTGTAGAAATCTGTGAATCGTTCTACTGAGCTTGCCGTAGTATGTGGCAAACATTTTAAAATCATACTTTATCATAACCAATCCTGATAAATCAGCGTTCCAATCACAAATCAGCTAATCAACTTATTAATTAGATAAACTCAACCTGATACTAAGTCCGGCATTAGTATTGGTAGAAGGGAATGAAGTAGAAATAACTGGTTTATTAATAATCCGGTCGTAAAACAATCGGATAGTTATCCGTTCGCTGATAACATAATCGGCAGAAGTTTTAATCGAAATAATATCGGTACCTCCAGTAGGCTGGCTCACCTGTTCTTCTATCCGTCGCATAGTAGTAATGTTGGTTCTGAAGGATAAATCACATTTCAGATTCAAATCACTCTTTATCGGTTTGCCTTTTATCTGCAGTTTACCCATTTTTATTCCCGGTATCCGGTATCCTGCTCCGCCGATTATTTCGCGCCCGGCCACTTCAGTAATAGTATTGGATGTGAGACCGAGAGAAATGTTTCTGTCTTTCTTAAATTCGAAATTGAAAGAAACACTGTTCAGCAATACTACTTCTACTTTTATAAGCGGGCTCCACTGCTCCGAAATAGTAACGGTATTGATCAGGTTTTTAGGAATAAAATTGCGGTTAGGGTCAGTAGCTGCCGTATCTCTAGCCCACGAATGCCCTGTGCCATGGTCATCGTAATTCAGGTTGGAAGTATAACCGCCGACACTGTATGACGACCTGTAAGCATGACTTAATGTAATGGTTTTAAAATGTTTTTTCACCTTTTTTAATTTCGAAAGTCCATCATACGTTACCCGCCAGTTTGGCTTCGGTATCTTTGGAAACTGGTCAGTATTTGTAGTTGATTTTTTTCCGGAATAAGCCGACAGGAAAGCAGGTATCAGCACATCAGGCGAAGTAGGATTATATCCATCGGCAAAGCCGTTATAATTAGCAGGAGTCGACCGGTTCGAGTTCGGATTTTGAGCGCCCAAAGCCTGCGAAATTGCCTGACGCTGATTCAGGAAATTTTGAAATACATAATCGCCTTTCATAAATGATGTCCGGTAAGAAGCATACGAAATACTGAATGTCCCTGTTTCTGTTGGCGACTGGTGCATAAACTCGTAAAGATGATGCAGCGTATCATATTCCGCCCAGCGGAAAAATTCACTGGTAGAATGTGTTTCCGTTCGAGTACCGTTTAGCTCAATTTTCAAATTAGGCAACGGTTCCAGATTCGCCCTTAAATTAAGATTGGTACTATGCGTTGTAGTATAAGGATTATTGAGCGACTGCGTTTTGACCAGCCAATTATTATCAATTGCTTTTTGCCGGATATCCGCCTGATTGCCAAGAATAAATCCTACGGTAGGACCTTGAAAATGGTCGTCCATACCAAACATTTGTGTGCTTGGAGCATATCCCGGAAGCAACGTTCCACGTACATCGGAATACGTGACCGTAGCAGTTTTCAAACTCATAATCAATCTCGCCACATGCAGCATCACACCATGAGGTTCCTGCTTTTTCTTTTTAGTAGTATCGCTTGGGGAAGTGTTTTTAGTATCGGGTACAGGAATAGGCTTTCCTGTCTTCGGATCGATTTGCGGGCTAGCCGGCGTTTTGGAATTTACCTTCTTGAAATACGGAATCCTATTATATAACGTGGCCATATTCAGCTGCCCGTTCCATTGTATATTCTGCGAATTCTGAATCGTATTTCCAAGCGTATCCACCGGCACCACATCTTTATGTCCCTGTGCATCCGTCACATATTTAGTATCATATACCGGAGAATGCTGCCACATATATGTTCCCGAATATTTTACTGTAGCCTGTGTGAAATCAAGGAACGGTAATTTATTGATAGGAATAGTATAATTCAAATTCATCTGATGATTATATTGCGAAGTTTTCCCCAGATTCATTAAATTAGTCCGTATAGTATCCTTCTTTTCTCGGGTATCAATTTCTCCCTGCGGTTCCAATATACGAGCCATATTGCTTGCCGTGAAATCAAATTTCAAACCTTTGGTAATATCAAATTTGAAATCGTAATTACGATTCATATTAAATGTTTTATTATAAGTAGGCAGAATTAATATGTCGCCTCCGGTAATGTTCCTGTCTTTGGCAGTAGCAAAACTTCGAATCAAATCAGTAGAAAAACCTACTTTGGTAGGCACCAGATAAAAATTTACATCCCTGATCAAAGCTAAATAATTAGATTGTAAAAAACCAACTTTTGAAAATGGCCTTATATTCTTTGGCGATTTTGGAGCATAACTATACATAATGCCACCCCTGTAATTTCTAGCAATATTGTATTCCGTATTCACGTCGTGCTTATAAATCTCGGTATAAGCAAAAGAGGTGGAAAAATTGGAAATATTAAAAGGCAAATTCGTTTTTGTTTTTTTACTCTTGTCCTTTTTAACATTGGTAAAGTTTATACTCTTCCTTCTGGTATAATCCTCCGTCATTTTCTTTAACGAATCCGTTCGGGGTTTCCCTTTTATTTGCGGTGCGAGAAGAATATCAGGATCCAGCGGATTATATTTAGGAGTAATAAAGGTTTCTGAATAATCAATATAAGTAGGAACGTGAACTCCCCAATCGTGAGGGAAAAATTTACCTAACTCCAAACTCGAAGTAACGTCATATTGTTTGGTTTCCTGTTTCGACAGCTGATCAAGTTTGTTTTCCAAAGTTCCCCAGCCCGGTGTCGACATACTTCCTGATAAAGACAACGAACCCAAATCGGCTAATTTGGCGGTAACTCTTGCATTGGCAGCCCATCCTCCCTGTTCGTCAAAGTCGGCAAGCCGGAGTTCATCCACCCATACTGCACCGCATTTTGATAATCCATCGTCACTGGCATCTACCTTTTTAGGATTCTTAACTCCAATCATCATTGTTTTTATTGCACTCAAAGTTGGATTACCTTTTACAATAATAGTTTTAGTTCCATCAGGTTCCGAATACTCTGACGTTAAAGTAATAGTATGTCCATTGATGTCATTATTTCTGTCTAATTTGGCATTGGTAAGCTTGGCAAAGTCAATCACCATTTCATTTGCAGTGGGCCACACTGTTGTCTGGTCGGTATTGTTGGTTCCATTATAACTTCCCGGAGGAGTAATTTGCAGAGGAACATCATATTCATAATAGTTATCAGTAAAATCAGTACCTAAACGGATAAAAACCTGTAAGTCGTTATCATGAAGCGGAGTTGCAGTATTGGTGGAAGCTTCACCGTGAACAAACATTTTAAGAGTTTTGTAATTCCGAACATCCAGATTGGTGAGTTTATATGCAGCTCTTGATTTGCCATCCGGCAAATTGCAAAAATTAAGTGTTAATGATTGTTCGTTCATTTGAATTAAATTTGCCGTAGAAGTATTTATCTGGCGGGTAATGCCCGGAGGAATCACATAATTTACCGGCTGATTATTTCCATTTTCTTCAACATTTACAGCTCCCACAGTAAATAAAGTCAAATCATCATCATTTGGAATATATAATCCCGGAGATAATAAATCAAACCCATATTTTCTCCACTGATCCTCTACAAGTTCTAAACGGGCGAAACGCAAAATAATCGGCTGATCCACATCTTTAAAAAACATACGCATAAAACGTATGGATTGATAATTATCAATAGAACCTATTCTGGCTTCAGGACTTCTGATTGGAATTTTAAACTGATACCAGGTTATTGGCTTGGAAGTTCCATTTTGGATACTCTGGCCTGTAGTAGTTACCACATCTGTTATATAATTAGTACCCACACCACCTGCAAAGTCAGAAGGTTTTAACCCAATGTGATATTGATAATAACTTTCGACAGTGCTCAGGTTATTATCATGATTAATATCTTCAACACTGGGTAATGTTGTTGCAGCTGTTGGATATGCACCTTGTGCGATAGCAGAGTTGCCTTCTAATCCATTGAATTTTTTATAACGCGCCCGTATTCCAAGTTGCACATTATCATAGTCTGAACCTCTGAAATAATGATAATCATCACCTGAAGGGTCACCGGCAATATCAGGATTTGCAGCTTGTGGTCCGGTCAAATTATTCCAGTAACTGCTGAAGAAAGAAGCTTCGGCGCCGTCACTCAGCCCGTCTAATCCGACATCTTGATAGGGTCGGTCGCCCGGATCGGAATTAAAAGCATTTACCAAAGGCTGAACGGCAGGCACAATTCCCCAGGCTGTAGTTACAGTCTGGATATTCTGACTGGCAGTGCTTGGTGCCGGCAATCCATTTTCGGCACTTCTATATCCATCATGCAAAACATCTTCAGAAACATCTCCAAGATTAAAATATAATTCTCCGGTATGATTCTGCGCTGCCCCTGGATTATCAGCATTAAAAGGATCCATCACCCAGAATTGAATGTATTCAATGTTTGCAGCATCAAAGTCGTTTGTCGAAATAGCGCGCATAATACCTCCCCAACGAGTTGTTGGCTGACTCAGCCATCCATTTACATCTAATCCTTTTGATACATTTGTCTGGTGCAAATCATAGTTATAGGGTCCGCGTTCTTTTGGATAATATGCCAAATCGAGGGAAGCAACATTCACAGGCACTCCGTTCGGGGATTGTTTATTAGGAAATATTTCCGTTTCCGGAATTTGTCTGGTAAAGTTATTCGACATTGAATCGGCAGTTATTCCCGGAGGTGTTAAATTTGCGGTTGGTATCTGAAACAATGGATCGATAATATACCAGGCTAATTTCGCTCGGTTATATCCCGATTTTAAAGTAGTATCTAAAACAGCTGTCTCAGGAAACAACGTAGGTTGTCCTTGTGGAGTACTTGCTAAATTCCAGGCAGCCTGAGAACGCAAGTCAATAGTGGAGGTGCTTCCTTCGAAATCATCAATATAAGCATTCCCGTCCTTACCTATTGCCTTATTGTGACCGGGAATAAGGTCTGCAAATTCTCCAGAAGCAGTAATGGTACTCATTTCTTTAGTAGAAATCAGCGGCAGTTTATCTATCCATCTTGTTAAAAAAGGAGCTTCGGTTTTATAATTACCATCGAGTCCCCAGATAGTATTATTTATAGGTTCATCGCCGATATTTACTTTTTGTGTTAATGGGCGTTCTTTCAAATTAAGAATGGTGGCGCCAAAACTTAAATCTTTGTTTACTTTATAATCAAAGTGGGAACCCATCAGTGTTTTTTGCTGAATAGCAAATAGAGCGTTACTTTCCAAGGATACTTTTATAGGAGTTCCGGAATTCAGAATTCCTTCATTAATAATTTTTACACGTCCTAATGTATAATCTACAGTGTAATCAACATTTTCAGTTAGTTTTACACCTCCTGCTGTAACAGTAACAGAACCTTGAGGAACGTTAGGAGAGCCCAATGAAATTTCGGAACCTCCGGAAGATTTATAGGAACCTTTTATTTTAAAACGATTCAAATTGGGGAATTGCTGCGCTTCTACTCTTGTTGAATCGTATAACTGATGAAACACAAATTTGCCTGCTTCAAACGGGCTACAAGTATTATCTCCGTCAAATCTGGATTGCAGGTATGCCCCAAACGGCTCAACAATAGGCATAATGATACGTCCGGTGTTCGCATTAATAGTAACTCCATCAATAAAATCATACTGGCCATCAGGATTTTGGTTGCTTTGTGCATCCAGTTTATCAAGGCTTAGCACCTGTAATAAAGGTTTTCCTTTGATATTATTCTGGCAGTCTGAAATGGGCAAATAGTTAATGTCTGTACCGGTAGCCGGGTTGGTATAAAAAACATCAAGTTTAAAATCAGCCGCATTTATCTGATATGAACCAATAGAATAAACATTTTTCATCATCAGTTTCCACATTGGCTGTTTTGTATTTGGAGCCGTGCTCTTCAGCATTTTCACAAATAATCCGCTTGGTGCATAAACATCAGAAGAAAAATCTCCCACCTGATAAACCTTTCCGCCATAAGTATATTGATATGAAACGCAAAGTACCTGATCAGCATTTAATGTTTGGTTTAAGGATATAAAACCAAGTTTCGGATTGAATGAATATTCGGTAGGTTGTAATTTTTTTGCATTTAGAATTTCGAAGTTCTGGGTTTGCTGCAACGTATTGTGAAATTTAGCATTAATCTCTGAAACCGCCATGTTCGCTGAACGCATACTGGTATCTTTAGCTCCATTAGATGGATAATAACCGGTATGTGTAAGGTTTTCATATAAGTCGTTCTGGTTATTGTTGGGCAAATCACCTGATTGTATATCGTGCACGTAAGTCTGACTGGTAGGAATGTGTGCTCCGCTTTCTGCCAACTCGGAAAAACCAACTACTGTTCTAATATCGGTTGTAACGTTATTGGTATTTGATACCCATACTTCAAGGCGTGTAATGTTTACTCCAGAATTAATAAAAGGAATGCCTGCCAATGCTGAATTATAATTATCGCGGAAGTATTGGGCAAGAAAAAAATGTTTGTTGGCTTCATAATTATCGCCTGCAATTTCATACTTCGTTACTTGAGCTCCACCTGCAGAATTCACTTCCGTTTTTTTACCTTTTTCCTGCGAGAGCACACTTGTAACTGTTAAGCGACCGAATTGCAATGCAGTTTTAACTCCAAATAATGTCTGACTGCCGGTAATCAAGGAGCCGGTAAGTGGCAAACTAACGTTTCCTGCTTCTATCTTTTTTATGATTTCATCTTCATAACCTGTATATTCAAGTTTCATTTGATTTTCATAATCAAATGTTGCTTCAGTATTGTAGCTGGTAGTAAGTTTTAATTTATCTCCAATTTTACCAATAACATTCAACTGAATTTTTTCATTGAAATCAAAAGTATGTATCTTCTGCTGTTTTACCGGTAAAGCAGGATTCTGTGTTTTAGTTCCATTGTATGCGAATATTAATTCGGCAGAACCGTTAGGACGAATATCAACTGTGTTGCCTCCAAAAATACGGTCGAATATTTCGCCGCCAACATGAAGCTTAGGGATAATAGCATTCTTTGCAGCATTTTTTGCTTCGGCATGAGCACGAGCACTCCAGTAGCTTTTCACCTGCTTTTTAAACAAATAATCCTGATACTCATCCGAATCCATATAAGTAGGCGGACGATAATCCAGACCACCCATTGTCTGGTTCATTATGTATTCGCCGGTAACAGGGTCATAATCTACAGTTGTATGAATATTGGAAGGATTCTTTAATTTAAAACTTCCCCCGTTTGGATTGTTCAGCGGGTCGCCGGTAGATTCGTCAGTAAAATTGTATGGTAGTTTTACAGGTGTCGAAGGTGTATCTGCAACCATCGTTGTCATATCATAATCATCGGCATTGGCTGCGTGATTGAATGTACTTACTTTGGCATCAGAACTAACGATATACGTTAGCAATCCCAAGGAAGCACATCCGACAATTATATATTTAGTAAACGATTTCGCCAAAACAAAAAGCCAATTATTCTATTTTAATTAACAAGAAATTATGTTCAAAAGAGAACAACCTACGTTTAAAAGTGAAAAGCCTACGTTCAAAAGAGAATAACCTATGAACGAAAGTTAAGAACCGATGTTCAAAAGTGGACAACCTACGTTCAAAAGATAACAACCTATGTTCAAAAGTGGATAACCTATGAACGAAAGTTAAGAACCTACGTTCAAAAGTGGATAACCTATGAACGAAAGTTAAGAACCTACGTTCAAAAGACAACAACCTGCGACCAGTTTTAGAACCTGACATTTCGAATAATTAAAGATTTTTTAATGCTGCTTTTATCAATTGTTCCACAGTTTGCCCTGTTCCTTCCGTTTTTATTATTTTATCGAGCACTTTTTCGGCTCCCAATTTATTAAATCCTAACATTACAAGAGCAGATAACGCTTCTTCCTTCAATTTATTGTGTGTTCCGACGAAAAATTCGGAAGAAAGTTCTTCTTTTCCCATCTTTCCTTTCAAGTCCACAATTATCCGTTGTGCGGTCTTCTCGCCTATTCCTTTTACACTTTTCAATAATGCTACATTACCTGTAACTATGGCACTTTGTATTTCTGCTGCACTCAAGGATGATAACATCAGCAATGCGCTGCTGCCGCCAACTCCTGAAACAGAAACAAGTTGTCTGAATAAATTTCGCTCTGCAATATCTGCAAAGCCATAAAATTTTGGCATGTCGTCACGTATGTAAAGCGATTCTGTAAATAACTTGCAATTTTCACTTTCACCTATTTTGGTAAAAGTATTTAACGAAATTTGCATCAGGTAGCCAACGCCACCTGCATCAATTACAGCGTAGGTAGGTGTTTTCTCAATTAATCTTCCTTCTATGTGATAAATCATTCATCTGTATTTTTAAGACGCAACATTGAAAAAAGGTTGCTTGTTGAAATTCTAAATTCTAAATCCTAATATCTAAATTCTAAATTCTAAATCCTAAATTCTAAATCCTAATCTGCAGGAAACGTTTTAGAATTTAGATATTAGAATTTAGAATTTGTTTTACATTATCTTTTGTTTTGTGCGTCTATCACTGCAATTGTAACCATGTTGATAATTTCGCGAACTGAACTTCCCAATTGAAGAATATGTACCGGTCTCTTTAATCCTATCAATACCGGACCTATTGCTTCGGCACCACCCATTTCCTGAATTAATTTATAGGCAATGTTTCCTGATGATAGATTTGGAAAGATTAATGTATTCACCTTTTTGTCTATCAATTCAGAGAAAGGAAATTGTTCTTTTAATAAATCATTATTCAAAGCGAAGTTGGCTTGCATCTCACCATCTACAATCATTCCCGGATAGTTTTTATGAAGTATCTCGGTTGCTTCGCGCATTTTAGTGGGTATCTCTCCGCCGGCAGAACCGAAATTGGAATATGAAAGCAAAGCAATACGCGGAGTAATATTAAACTGTTTTACTGTAGTAGCTGTAAGTACTGTAATATCTACTATTTCCTGAACTGTAGGATTTACATTCATTGTACAATCGGCAAAGAAATAAGGACCCTGCTTGGTATTAATTATATACATACCTGCAACTTTTTTCACGCCTGCCTGCACACCGATAATTTCAAGTGCCGGAAGAATAGGGTCGGAATATTTACGGGTAAGGCCTGAAATCATAGCATCGGCTGCGCCTGTTTCCACCATCATAGCACCGAAATAATTACGTTCTTTCATTATTTTGCGTGCTTCGAATAAGGTGTATCCCTTGCGTTTACGCTTTTGGAAGAACAAATCACCAAATGATTTTCTGCGGTCTTCCTCGATAGCACTTCTAGAATCGATGATAGGAATATCGCCTAAATCCAAACTATTCTCTTCAATAAGTTTTCTGATTTTAGCTTCATCGCCAAGCAATATCGGTTTGGCTATTCCTTCGTCAGCCACATGTTGTGCAGCTTTCAATATTTTATAATGATCCGCTTCAGCAAATACAACTCGTTTCGGATTTTGTTTTGCTTTATTGGTAATGTCTCTGATAAGTTTATTATCAAGCCCAAGCCGGTTGATTAATTCCTGAATGTAGCCATCCATATTCGGTATGGCACGCTGTGCAACACCCGAATCCATTGCTGCTTTGGCAACAGCCGGTGCTACGGTATATATCAATCTCGGGTCGATAGGTTTAGGAATAATATATTCGGGACCGAACGTAATGTTCTTGCAATCGTAAGCCAGATTTACTGATTCGGGAACAGGCTCCTTTGCAAGATTGGCTATAGCATATACAGCAGCCAGTTTCATTGCTTCGTTAATCTGTGTGGCTCTAACATCAAGCGCTCCACGGAAAATAAAAGGGAAGCCAAGTACGTTATTTACCTGATTAGGATGGTCGCTTCTGCCTGTAGCCATAATGATATCCTTGCGGGAAGCCATCGCCAAATCATAAGGTATTTCAGGGTCAGGGTTTGCAAGTGCAAAAACAATCGGGCGTTTTGCCATCGACTTTATCATGTCCTGATTTACTATGTTTCCTTTTGACAGACCTACAAACACATCAGCATCTTTTATTGCCTCTTCCAATGTCTTTACATTTTTATTGGTAGTAGCAAAAAACTTTTTCTGGTCATCCAGGTCATCTCTGTAAATACTCAAAACACCTTTGCTGTCGAGCATCAACAGGTTTTCTTTTTTTACTCCTACTGCCATATAAAGTTTAGCACACGACTGTGCAGAAGCTCCTGCGCCATTAACAACAATCTTTATTTTCTCCAATTTTTTATTTGCCACTTCACATGCATTTATCAATGCGGCAGAAGAAATAATTGCTGTTCCGTGCTGGTCGTCGTGCATCAGCGGAATATTCAATTCTTCTTTCAATCGGCGTTCTATCTCGAAACATTCCGGAGCTTTTATGTCCTCCAGATTTATTCCTCCGAAAGTAGGAGCTATTGCTTTTACTGTCTGTACAAAGAGGTCAATATCGGTTGCGTCCACCTCAATATCGAAAACATCTATGTCGGCAAATATTTTGAAGAGCAATCCTTTCCCTTCCATCACCGGCTTTGAAGCCAGTGCACCTATATTTCCTAATCCAAGAACTGCAGTACCATTGGAGATAACTGCCACCAGATTGCCTTTTGCCGTATATTTATAAACATCTTCAGGGTTCTTTTCTATCTCCAGACATGGCTCGGCTACGCCCGGTGAATATGCCAATGATAAGTCGTGCTGTGTGCTGTGCGGTTTTGTCGGTATTACTTCTATCTTCCCTGGGCGACCTTGCGAATGATAATCCAAAGCGTCCTGCTTTCTTAATTTTGCCATTGTTAAATTTTTAGAGTTGCGAATATAGCAATTAATCAATTATGACAACCGATAGAATATAAATTGGACTCAATAAAATGATTCCTCTCATAATTATTTCTACTTTAGCAAACGAAGAAAATTGATTTGAACATTTGTTGATTTGAACATTTGAAAATGATTATTTACTTTGTTAAAAATAGATGAGTCAACATAAACCAAAACTTGTAGTATTTACCGGTGCAGGAATATCTGCTGAAAGCGGCATCCGTACTTTCAGAGACAGTGATGGATTGTGGGAAGAATATAATATATATGAAGTGGCGACGCCGGAAGCATGGAATAAAAACCGCGAGTTGGTTCTCGAATTTTATAATAAACGGCGGAAACAAGTGTTGAATGCCAAGCCTAATGCTGCACATAAAGCATTGGTTGATTTGGAAAAGAAATTTGATGTATGGATAATTACTCAAAACATTGATGATTTGCACGAACGGGCAGGTTCTAAAAACGTGATTCATCTGCATGGTGAAATAAATAAAAGCAGAAGCACTGTGGACGAAACCCTCATATATACTATAAAAGGCGAAGAACTGCTGTCGGGAGAAAAATGTGAAAGAGGTTCCCAGCTTCGTCCTCATATTGTATGGTTTGGCGAACAGGTGCCGATGATGGATGTTGCTTATGAAATTGCTTCTTCGGCTGATTTATTTATTGTTGTCGGCACTTCGCTTGTGGTTTATCCGGCAGCTGGTGTTATTGATTATGTGCCCGATAATGCTCCTAAATATCTTATCGACCCAAATGAAATTAAAGTAAACGGAATAACTAATCTTACTATTATCAAGGAAAAAGCAAGTGTGGGTGTGCCGTCTTTGGTGGCTGAACTGATGAAGGATAGGGGCTGAGGGGAAGCGATATGCTGATAAGCAAATTAGCTGATGAGAGTTTGTAATAATTATTCTTTGATGAATTTCTTCCTCCTTATTCCTTGCTCCGAAAGTATCTCTACAAAATAAATTTCTCTTGCCTACTGCTTATATCAACAGCTTCAATATTCGTAATTCCTATTTCGTAATTAAAACCACTTCGCCTAAAAGATTAATTAGTTTTATTTCATTTATGTTGGCGGATGATGTTATGGTAATGCTGTTGATGTCTGGATGACTTCACCCCTTTATTCCCCCTGCAAAGAAGAGGAAGCGTACATTTAAATGTGCCCGAATACTTATAAATCATACCTGAAAACAGGTTCTACATTCTTAATGTCGCAGTAACTTACAGCCAGATCTTTTATCAGTCCGTCTTCTACACCGTATACCCAGCCGTGTATTTCGAGCTCCCGCTTTTTCCAATGTTCCTGCACTATTCTTGTTTTTGCGAGGTTATGTACCTGTTCTATTACATTTAATTCTACCAGTCGGTCGGCACGTTTTAATTTGTCGGATATGGCATCCAGTTCTTTTGCATGCTTGTTGTAAACTTCTTTGATGTTGCGCAACCAGTTGTTCACGAAGCCGTGATCTTTGTTTTCCATTGCTGCCAGCACTCCTCCGCAGCCGTAGTGTCCGCATACTATTACGTGTTTTACTTTCAGCGTTTCGACAGCGAAATACAATACCGATAATAAATTCATATCCGTATGCACCACCATATTGGCGATGTTTCGATGTACAAATATTTCGCCCGATTGTGTATTTGTTATTTCATTAGCCGGCACACGACTGTCGGAACAGCCTATCCACATGTACTCAGGGCTCTGACCCAAAATTAAATTCTTGAAGAATTCCGGATTATCCTTTAGCTTATCTTTTGCCCACTCTTTGTTGCCTGTCAAAAGGCGCTCGTAACTATTCAGCATTTTATTAAAGTATGTTAAGATTAAACTAAATTGAATTATTGTTTCACAAAGCTATAAATTTATTTTACTTGGAGAATTTTAAAATAATGTGGTTGTCATTATTTATTTGAACTTTTAAATAAATAATAACCTATCAGATTTCAAAAATCGGACAGGATTAATTATACAATTTTAAGCTTCAGAAGATTCCTCAAATACTTTTATGTCTCACACTTTTGCGTCCCATAATTTTGACTGATTAGATGTTTATTTTGTTATTAATACTGATTTATTTTTCGATTTATAAATTGGATTTCTTCCCTCCTTCAGTTATTTTCGATAATTCCACCCATTTTGCTAAGTTGTTGATATTGATACTGCAAGGTAGTCCCCGTACTTTCGGCAGTCCCCTTGCATTTCTGCCAACTGAACAACTGACTTTAGTTTATCGCCTTGCATTTATGCAAACCGATACATTAAAGTTGGGATGTTACCTTTCACTTCTGAAAGGCAATATCCTGAAATTTTTTTGCTGATTATCAGTTCCGACAGACAGTATTTTGAAACCAAAATATTGCTTTTCAGAAATGACAACTGGTAAATGAAATTCGGATTTGAAGTTTTAAGAAATAAAAAGGAGGAAAAATAATGTTTCCTCTTATTTATTTACTTCAATAAACTGGTGTTGGAATTTTTTTTCGCGAAGCAAAGAACTGCTTAATAAAGTACGAACTTAAAAGTTGTATTCCGTTTTTATGAAGCAGTGTCAATATTTTTTTATATGCGCCGCAATAAAATTATTAATTGATGCATCTAAATCAACTTAATTAATAATGCAAATTGAAACCAAATAATATTTTGTTATTAATCCCATTCCAAACAATAATTTCATCATTTTAGAGTTATTATACATATTATATTATAACACCAAACAATGTTAAAACATAATTTACTGCTCATTATTTTATTTATACCCTTTTATTATTGCAACGCCCAAAGCGATACTACGCATCATAAAGTGGATAGGAAAATAATTGTTTCTGCTGCTTATGGTATGACAAAACCATTTGGTGAAACCACCATATATCAACAGCATATCCCCGGAATTACTTATGGAAACAATATTGGAGGAACTGCCAAAAGTGGATATTATTATAAAGTGGATATTAAATTTGCGATAACCGACAATATCGGCGTATCATTCACTTCTTATACTTCGCAGAATAAAACAAATCCGTTGCCGCCTTCCGATTTTGGAGTTGTATATTACTATACCATAAATATGAATGCACAAGCATCTTCTACCACATATTATTCGAAAGTATGGAACACCAGTGGTGTTTTTGTCGGGCTATGTGCCACAAAACATTTTAAGGTAATGGATTTGAACTTTAAGCTTTTGCTTGGAGAACAAGAGGTTGCCAGCCCGGAAACAGAAATAGATAATGTTGGAACTACATGGTTGACAAGCCCATCAAGTATTATGCCTTATAGTAATCAGACCATCCAGCCTGTTATCGTAAGCCTCAATCTTGCTGCAGGACTTGGCATTGATTGTAGTTTTAATATTACAAAAAGATTTAAACTTAATATTGGTTGGGACGAATATATGTCGAAAGCTAAATTTGTTGGTACACAGAATACTACTTTTAAATATACTGATAGCACAGGTGTTACACAAACCGGTAACGAACCCGGAACTGTTTCTTTTACAAAAAAAGTAAATCTCTTCTGTCTCAATGCAGGTATAAGTTATGTGTTTGATGGAAGATGGGTAAAAAAATTCTATAAGTGATAACAGCTTACCAAAAAGCGTATAATATTTAGCTGGATTGAACTCACCAATAAATCATACCTATTATATACTTCTTCGGAAAATGCGTTCGTCATTGCGAGCGCAGCGAAGCAATCTCAAATAAATACAGGGATTGCTTCGGATGAAAAATCCTCGCAATGACGTTCTGAATTAATATCCGAACACCTGTATTATATATGTATATTTGCGATAACAAAAATTTACATCTCATTATTTTATTTTGAAAACAAAGCGCTTAACTAATTCAATAATAATAATACTACTATTATCAGTATTATTAGTTGCACAACATGCTTCAAAATTCTTTACGGAGGAAGAATCCTATATTTCGATAAGCATTAATATGTTGATGATGCTGACAACCATAGCTTATTACCTGCAATTGCACTATAATTTCAAACACTATTTACTGATAGATAATATCCGAAAACAAATAATTATAATAATAATTACACATATAATTACTTATGTATTCGGAATAATATATCCACTTTATATCAAAGGAAATATAACAAAAGAGATGCCGGGACAGGATATGGTGTTCGCATTTTTGGTAATGGCAATAGGGGGTGCAGCAGCCATAATATGGATAATACAACAGATAATACTGGCAAATAAATTTGTAAGAAATAAAAACAATATTGAAATCCGGCGGTTGGGATATTCGATATATTCACTGTTTATTTTCTTCTTTATAGTGCCATTCTTAAACACTTCACCTGCTCTAAAACCTTACATACATATAGCAATCATAAGCGAATTATTGCCATTATTTTTTGTATTTAAAATTTACAGGAAGTTATTGAATGATAAAAATGATAGTTCGGAAGTAGAAAAGCCAGATGTTTTTTAAGGAACTATTATTTCAAAATTCGCAATAAATACTTATATTTACACATTATGTCGAGGGAAGAATTCATTGAGAAAAATGCACATTTATTTTGGTATATGCCAAAGGATGCCATCAAAAAAATAGATGATGACGTGCTTGTCGAATTTATTTTCAACTACGGTACATGGGAAGATGTGAAAGAACTTTGTAAAATAATAGGGTTTCAAAAATTAAAAGAAGTGTATCAAAATATTGAAGGGAAAAAAACAGGAAATTATTTCCCCGAACCTTATAATTACCTCAAATTATTAGTTGAAAAATATGCACACTGAAATTCTAAACACCAATCAGATAGAACTTCTTCCTTTTGTAGTTCAATTCAAAAGAGAATATTATCTGGTAGGCGGAACGGCAATAGCACTGCACATCGGACATCGAATTTCCATCGACTTTGATTTGTTCAAACAGAATAAAATCAATGAAAATAAAATTTATAAAGTTCTTCAATCATATCCTCATAATTATAAAATGACGTATAGAAATGCAGAACAGATAAATTTTATTATCAATGATGTGAAGTTCACATTCTTCTCCTATCTATTTAATATAAAACCCGAGTGCGAATTAAAAGGAACAATTAAAATGCCTGATTTGCTCACCCTTGCAGCTATGAAAGCTTTTGCCTTGGGGCGAAGAACAAAGTGGAAAGATTATGTGGATTTATTTTTTATTATAAAATATCACTATTCAATAGAGCAGATATCTGAAAAAGCAAATGAAATATATGGAGAACTTTTTTCTTCTAAATTATTTAGAATGCAACTTCCTTATTTCACAGGAATAGATTATACGGATGAAGTAATTTACATCATTCCCAATCCGCCGAGTGATGAAGAAATAAAAAAATATCTTACTGATGTTTGTTTAATAATGTAGTTGTTCACCAACAATTATTTTTGAAACCTGCATCAATTCTCAGGATATCCGCTTTCCACCCATTTCCTTATCGCAGCCACATCGCAACTATTAATTGCGTCAGTATTTTTCGGCATAGCCGAAAACCCTGATAAATGCTCGAGACTGCCCATCAATCGCTGTCGTGTAATAGTAGTTACAATGCCGGCATAAGTAGTTAAATCATATCCGCCACCAGCATTTGTGGGGCTGTGGCAGCCAATGCACCAAGCCTGAATAATAGGATTTACCCTTCCGCTAAAAGTAAAATTGGAAGTATCACAGCTTTTGCAATTGCTTGTATTGGGCGCCCCCATGTCAATCCACACTTTAATATCAGTAACCTGCAGAGCACTCAATTTGGAATATGGGCGGCGTGGCATCGAAGGATTATTGCCGCGCACTGTTGTGTAACAGTCGCTTAACATAGGATGCTTGGACCTTATGCCTTTCATTATTCCTTCGTAAGTTGTCAAATCATAACCTGCTTTATGGTCAGCAGGATTGTGGCAATCGCTCTGGGCACAGTTGTTTACAAATATCGGCAATATCGTTTCCTGAAAACATATATCAGGATTATAAACATCTTTGGCACATGCAGCAAGCAATACAGAAGCTGCTATTAATACTATAAATTGTTTTTTCATAATGAATTTTAATTCGCGGTGCAAACGTAAACTTATACTATAAGTTATACAATGACCTTAATCAATAATAGTACCAACGACAGAAAGGGGATATTATTTTGTCGGGAGCAGGAATAAACGATGAATAGCTGTTTTTCTACTGGTTTTTCTTAATCAAATTCAGCTTCTCGCCAAATTGCATTGCAAAAGCACGCAGTTCTTTCGCAGTATCAACTTCATTGGTTGCGCGCTCAAATGTGTCGGCCATCGATAATAAACATTGATGATAAAACTGCTTCATTTCATCCACGAGCATGTCTTTTGTCCACAAATCTATTCGCAATGTATTATTTTCATTTGCATCCCAAAGTTGCACCATCATTGCCTTGCACGAGCTTTCTTCATTTGCATCACTGGCATTCCAGTCAATTTTCACCGGCAGATTATTTTCATCAAGAGATACTGTAAATTTTATTTCCGAAGTCTTCATTTTCTATCTTATTATAGGTTGTTATTATTTAATTATTTTATTTTTCTTTTTAATTACTTCTAAGAGTAAACACGTAAGTCTTAATACATAATACTTAATACTCAATACTACTTCCCCGGTTTATACTTCGCTTTGGTCAATATCTTCTGCGCATCTTTCTCGTCCATTAATTGCTGAAGAGTAATGTCAGGATTTGTTTTCATGTACTTTTTTACAATCCTTAGCCCCATCCAGTAACCGATACGCGGCGGCGACTGTTTGCTGAAAGCACTCGTAAAAGGACCATCCTTTGTAAACTTCATTATTTCCGCCTGATCTGTAGTGTACAATAATTTCTGGGCAATAAAATAACTCCAGATATTAAATTCATTCTGATAACAATATTCAGTTTGTTTCACCGTATATTGATTTGTCAAAGTGTCAGGAGTCTCCGGCAGCAAGGCATTGGTAACATACATTATTTTTCCAAGATAAATAATCTCACTCAAAAAATCATTCTTACTCATATTATTCGGGAAGTCGTTAAGCAGCCAACCCCGCACTGCATCAGGCATTATGTTCTCCCTGTTCATATATCTTGTTTTATAATAAGGCAGCGTAAGTTGCGGATAAAATTTATTATTAGTCCCCAGATACATCTCCAAACCTATAGCAATAGTACTGTCCAGCGTTACTACCGAATAATTAAACCCTGACATCATCGTAACTACTTTTGGTAATTTCCTAGTAGGGAAGTAATGTTTATAATACTTAAAACAATTTGTAAAATCGTGCTTTAAAAATTCAACATCAGGATATTCTTTCTTCAGATTGCTGTATGCATCCTTCATATCGCGGTCGCCGATAAATCGTTTCAGCATATCAGCAGACGACGAATCGGAAACGCCGCCATTATTGAGCACGCCGGCTATATATGATTTGAAAAAGTTTCCATATTTGGCATGAATTTTTTTAACACCTTCATTAATGTGAGTAGAATCAAGCGTAAAAATATCTTCTTCCAGCCTGTTGATAGTAAGCTGCGGCACCGGCACATCAGCCACATCCACTTTAGGTGTATCTGTGCTGCAGCCAAAAAGAACAGAAGCAATACATATATAAAAAAGGTATTTTTTCATAGAATAAAAATTATGCTTAATATTGTACATTCATTAATCAGATGAATTACTAACGTTTTTTTAAAAATCAAAAGTATAAAAAATATGAAGAAGATATTATTAATAGTAGGAATTGCAGTAATTACAAATTTTGTAAACGCGCAGGATGATGGAAAAGACATTAAAAATGTGCGCTTCGGATTAAATGTTACTCCAACTTTGGATTGGTATAAACCTGATGGTAAAATTATGTCGAGTAATGGTTCAGTTCCAAAAATCGGAGGAGGTTTAATTATGGAATTCCGCCTTGCCAAAGTTGCGTCTTTTGCAACCGGTGTTCAAATTCAGACTGAAGGAGGTAAAATAAATTATAATAATGGCGGGCAAAATACACCTAACTCCAATACTATAAGTTATTATTATAGTAATTCGGATGACAAAATTATAACCTTCAATTCGAGCCCCGGAAGCAGTGCAACAGCTTCTCAAATAACTAATTTTTATCAGTCAAACACACGTTTCCAGTTGAACTCCCGAACATATAGTGTTACATACGTTACTATTCCTGTTACTCTGAAACTAAAAACAAAACAAATAGGGATGATGACTTATTTTGGCAACATAGGCGTAAATAATTCCATAAGATGGAGTGCTAAAGCCAAAGATGCAGTTACCGATTGGAATAGCGGTGCCAATACTACCAATTCAAAAGTTGATATAACTAAAGATGTTGCACTTTTTCATGAAGCATTGACTGTTGGATTAGGTGCAGAAATGAATTTATCAGGAACTACGTCACTTGTTTTCGGATTGAATTATAATTTAGGGTTTACAAATGCTGTCAAAAACACTTCTGATTATTTGATGAAGCAAACAAATAATCCTTCCGGAGGAGGTTATTCTCAGGATGGGTTGCCACAAAGTATAAAAACAAATGCTATTGCATTAACAGTAGGCATATTATTTTAAGATATAATAATTAGTACTTTTAATCCCGATTTCATACTAAATGAAATCGGGATTTTTATTTATAAAATACTTCACACGTAGTCACCCCTCTCCTTCTTTCAAGGAGAGGGGCTGGGGGTGAGGTCTTACAAGGAACAGAATATTTATTTTTACTGAATGAAAAAACAAGAAACAATAACTCATATAGTTAACTGGCTTAATCATTATTCTGAACAAAGCGGTACCAAAGGTTTTGTAATAGGTATCTCCGGAGGAATCGACTCTGCCCTTACTTCCACACTTTGTGCAATGACGGGGAAACCTGTGATTTGTTTGAATCTGCCTATTCATCAGCACAAAGAAGAATACGACCGTGGCCACGAACATATTACCTGGTTAAAAATAAAGTTCCCAAATGTTACTTCCCAGGAAGTTGAACTTACTGAAACATTCCACTCTATTTATAATGCCTTCCCGGAAGAAATCCGTGATTGGCTTACAATGGCAAATACACGAGCACGTTTGCGAATGACAACTTTATTTGCTTTTGCCGGACATCATAAAATGCTGGTGGCAGGTACCGGAAATAAAATAGAAGATTTCGGAATCGGTTTTTTTACTAAGTATGGTGACGGAGGAGTGGATATAAGCCCAATAGCCGACTTGATGAAATCTGAAGTATTCGCGCTGGCAGAAGAATTGGAAATAATAGAATCAATACAGGTTGCTCCTCCTACCGATGGACTTTTTGCAGATTCAAGAAGCGATGAAGATCAAATTGGCGCTACTTATAATGAGCTCGAGTGGGCAATGAAGTTCATAGCAAACCCGCATAATTTTGAAACACTCAACGAAAGACAAAAACTGGTACTTGATATTTATACTACACGAAATAAAGTAAATCAGCATAAGATGACGCCGATTCCCGTATGCATTATTCCTGATGAACTAAAGTAACTCAATAATATGATAGAAGAGCTTTATTCTCACTTCCTTGATAACCCTCTTGTATGTACTGATACCAGGGAGATAAAACCTAACAGTATTTTCTTTGCATTAAAAGGCGATAATTTTAATGCCAATCAATTTGCCGGGCAGGCTTTAAATTCAGGATGTTCTTATGCTGTTATTGATGAAGAGAAGTATAAGAAAGATGAAAGATATATTCTTGTAAAAGATGTTTTGACTACTCTTCAGGAACTGGCGAACTATCATCGCAAACAATTAACAATTCCAATCATTAGCATCACCGGCACAAATGGAAAAACCACTTCCAAAGAATTGGTGAATGCCGTGCTAAGCCGGAAATACAAAGTGCAAGCCACAAAAGGCAACCTTAATAATCACATTGGGGTTCCGCTTATTTTATTGAGTATTACAAAAGAACATGAGATAGCTATTATAGAAATGGGAGCCAATCATCAAGGTGAAATAGCAATGCTTTGCAATATTGCCGAACCTGAGTTTGGTATGATAACTAATATTGGAAAGGCTCATCTGGAAGGTTTTGGTGGTGAGCAGGGAGTGATAAAGGCAAAGTCGGAAATGTATAAATACATACAGCAAAAGGGAGGCAAACTTTTCGTCAATGCCGATAATGAATTGCTGAATAATCTTTCGAACGGCATAAATAGAATTACTTATGGAACAAATGAAAGCTGTGACTTTATAGGTAAATTTATTGAGAGCAATCCTTTTGTAAAATTAAAGTGTAAAACAAAAAGTGATACATATAATATAGATGGTAAGCCTGTCATTGAAACTCAACTGATAGGAAAATATAATTTCGAGAACATAGTAGCAGCTGCCTGTATCGGTAATTATTTTAATATGACCGAAGATAATATTAAAGCAGGGCTTGAAAATTATATTCCTTCCAACAATCGGTCGCAGGTAATGCAGACAAAAAATAATTTATTGTTGCTCGATGCATATAATGCAAATCCTTCAAGCATGAATGCGGCCATCGAAAATTTTGCGCAAATGAATCAACCTAATAAAATGGTTATTCTTGGGGATATGCTTGAGTTGGGAAATGAAAGCGAAAAGGAACATAATTCCATTATTAATTTATTATTGAAAAGAAATATCAGTAATGTTATTCTGGTTGGTCCTTACTTTATGGAAGCAGGAAAAAGAATAAATGCAAAGGTTTTTTCAAAAAGTGAAGAAGCTTTGGAATATTTAAAACAAATCAACCCAAAAGAATTCACCATTCTTATAAAAGGTTCACGAGGAATTAAATTGGAAAAGGTAGTTGATGTTTTATAAAGTGCAGCTTATATAAACAATTTCCAATTTGTTAATCTGTAATCTGCCAATCCGGAAATCTATTTCAACTTTATACAAACATTCTTTGGTTCAGTAAAAAAGTCAAAGGCTTCAAATCCTCCTTCACGGCCCACTCCCGAACTTTTTACACCGCCAAAAGGAGTACGCAAATCACGAAGCAGCCAGCAATTAATCCATACAATTCCTGTATGCAAATTATTCGCAATGCGATGAGCACGTGTTAAATTTTCTGTCCATAAAATGGAAGCCAAACCATATTGAGTACTGTTAGCATACATCAATACTTCTTCTTCATTATCAAACGGCATAATGGTTACCACTGGTCCGAATATTTCTTCCTGATTTGTTCTGCAATTATATGTTAATCCTTCAATCACTGTAGGCGCTATATAATATCCATCAGCCAGCTCGCCATCCAGTTTCACTTGATTGCCACCGCAAAGCACAGTCCCGCCTTCCTGTTTAGCAAGCTCAATATAGGATAACACTTTTTCCATATGTGGTTTTGAAACTACTGCTCCCAGTCGGCTTTCCTTGTCAGCAGGGTTACCTACTTTCATTTTCTTAACTAATGTTACAAAATCCGTTTTGAACTTTTCGTAAAGTGAACGCTCTACAAATATGCGTGAACCGCAAAGGCATATTTGTCCTTGATTGGAGAATGAAGAATTTAATGTGGTCTTCAACATGTGCTCATAATCACAGTCAGCAAATATTATGTTTGGATTTTTCCCGCCAAGTTCCAATGATAGTTTTTTAAACATCGGAGCAGCTACTCTTGCAATCTCTGCACCTGTCTTCGTTCCTCCTGTAAATGATATTAAAGGAATTTTTGGATGAGCAGAAATTGCTGCACCTACTTTATGACCATATCCATGTACAATATTTAAAACTCCTTTTGGCAAGCCAGCCTCAATACATAATTCAGAAAGTAAATAAGCTGTCATTGGAGTAATTTCTGATGGCTTAGCTACTACACAATTTCCTGATGCTAATGCCGGTGCAATTTTCCATGTAAATAAATATAATGGTAAATTCCATGGAGAGATACAACCAGCAACTCCCACCGGAGAGCGCAATGTATAATTTATTGCAGTATCTTCCATTGAATGACTATTTGCGGAATAATGTAAAATACCGGTTGCATAAAAATGAAAGTTACTTGCTGCGCGAGGGATGTCAATCATTTTTGCGAGAGCAATTGGTTTCCCATTATCAATAGATTCTGCAATTGCCAGTCTGTCCAAATTGGCAGTAATTAAATCTGCTATCTTTAATAATATCCTCGAACGTTCACCTTTTGGAGTTATACTCCAAATTGGGAATGCCTTTAATGCAGCCTCGGTAGCCAGTTCCACATCCCTTTCATCCGAATCTGGTATTAAAGAATACACTTTCCCATTCGATGGATTATAATTATCGATATAGGTTTTACCTATGGGTTCTAATAATTCCCCGTTTATATAATTTTTTATTGTTTGCATAATGTTCAATATTGAATGAGTATAAAAATACTAAAAAAAGCCATTTCTAAATTTTAGAAATGGCTTAAAAATAATATTGGATATAAATTATGAATTAGGTTTTGATGTTTCAGCTGCTTTTAATGTTTTTCCTGCATCAATCATAGCTTGCACCCCTTTTTCTGAAAAAACTTCTCCTTTAATATCTTCAAGAATATATGAGGTTTTTCCAGCTTTCTGAACTGAATAAAAATGAAATTCCGGAGTTGTTATTTGTGACTCCCAAAATAATAATGCAGGTTCATCTTTAATAAAACGTTTAAACTTATTTACATCATTTCCTGCTATGTCTCTTTTTGTTAATGCAAAATTTCCATCTCCTTCGGATATAGTTACCTGAAAATCCTTACCAAGTTTTATTTCGGTTGCACCCCAATCTTGTTCAACAACTTCAAGTTTGCCTTTCGTAGAATCAGAAGGAACCATCAAAGAAAGAGTGGTGCCATTCACTTTTATCTGCACTTCTTTCATGCCCGCCATTGACGAATTGGAGTCATTCTTTTTTGAGTTTCCACAACTTGCGACTAATAATATTGTAGGAGTTATAAGTAAAAGAATTAAATTTTTCATGTGAGATATCAAATTTATTATTTCACAAAGATATATTATAAGTAATACATAGCAAATGGTTCTTTAAAGAAAAAAGAAATTTCTTATGAAGATATTTAAGAGTTATTGTAGGATTATCTATTACTTTCGTTTTTATATGAAACTTACATTTTCACCTCATACTCTATATTTTAAACGTCCTTTTAAAATTGCACATGGAACTCGTTCGTCAACCCCAATAGTGTTAACCCAATTAGAACACGAAGGTATTATTGGTTATGGAGAAGCTAGTTTACCGCCATATCTTTCAGAATCTCATCAAACAGTTTTAGAATTTTTAAATAGAGCAACTCCTATAATTAAAATTTTACAAAATCCAGTTGATATTGAATTTGTATTAAATGAGATTGATAAAATCGCCCCAAACAATATAGCAGCTAAAGCTTCTATTGATATAGCATTACATGATTTGGTGGGTAAATTAAAAAATGAACCTTGCTGGAAACATTTTAGTTGCATTAAAGGAAATACACCTTTTACTACTTATACATTAGGAATTGATGAACCTGAAATAATAAAACTGAAAATTAAAGAAGGGGAAGAATACAAATATTTTAAAGTAAAACTTAATGGTGAAAATGATAAACAGATTATTAATACAATAAGAGAGGTAACTGATAAACCAATTGCAATTGATGTGAATCAGGGATGGAGAGACAAGTACATTGCACTGGAAATGATAAACTGGTTAAGTGATAAAAATGTTTTATTTATAGAACAGCCTTTGCAAAAAGACAACTATGAAGACTCTCATTGGCTATTTGAAAGAAGTCCATTACCAATATTTGCTGATGAAAGTATACAGCGATATTCTGATATTGATTACGCAAAGAATTGTTTTCATGGCATAAATATTAAGTTGATGAAATGCACAGGAATGTTTGAAGCACATAAAATGATAAAACGCGCCAGAGAATTAAACTTAAAATTATTGATTGGATGTATGAGCGAAACATCTTGTGCTATTTCTGCAGCAGCTCAACTTACACCTTTAGTTGATTATGCCGATTTGGATGGCGCCTTATTAATTAAAAATAATTTATTTAAAGGAGTTGATTTTTACGAAGGGAAAATTATTTTGAACGAAATGCCTGGCATTGGTGCTGTTCCAGTGAGCTAATGATTTTTTTGATTTTAAGGAAGGGAAATTTAAGTGCAAAAAAAAAGGGCTCTCTCGAGCCCTTTTTCTTACTTTTTCTTAGCTTTTTTAGCTGCTTTTTTCGGAGCTGCTTTTTTAGCTGCTTTTTTAGCTGCTTTTTTTGGAGCTGCTTTTTTTGCTACTTTTTTTGCCATGGTTTTTGTTTATTAAATTATTATGACACGAAGTAAGATAAATTATTAACACAAAAATAATTTACATACTATATTTTATCAACACAAATTTGTTGATAACAGTAGCTTTATACATCTTCGTTTTATTATTATAAAAAAATATTTTCAAAATCGAATCGTAAATTAATATTATATTGTTCTTGTAAGTATTGATTATACATATAGTACAGCGCATCATTGATTTTTATTTTTTAAAATATATTTGAATGTTATAATCATATTCGATTGTTTATTTATTATTTATTTGTTTTGTAAAAAAGAAAAATATTTTATTTTTTATTTATTTCGAATAGAAGATTTCAAAGAAATTAATAAAACAAAGAAAATATAAAACATTATTTTTTTCGTTCTAACAATGCCATATAAAATCCATCGGCATGATGTATTTCCGGAGAATATCGCTTTTCTCCTGCTAAATTCCAGCTATCACCAACTTGTTCTAAAAACCATTTTACTTGTTCTTCTCCTTCACTTGGTAAAATGCTGCAGGTTGCATAAACCATTTTTCCGTCAACCTTTGTTATACTTGAAAAATTAGTGAGTATATCTCTTTGAATTGTTTTTACCCGTTCAATCTCTTCCATATTTAATTTCCATTTGCTATCGGGATTCCTGCGCAGAACGCCTAATCCGGAACAAGGGACATCAAGCAATAATCTATCAGCTGTATCTTTCAAACGTTTTACAACTTTTGAAGAATCAATGAAACGTGTTTCAACAATTCTTACATCAGCTCTTGTTGCACGTTTTTTTAATTCAAGTAATTTTTTTTCTTTTACATCCAATGCGATGATTCTTCCTTTGTTTTTCATTAATGCTGCAAGATGTAATGTTTTTCCACCAGCACCAGCACATCCATCTACTACACGCATTCCCGGCTGCACACCTAAAAATTCTGAAACCATTTGTGATGAAGCGTCCTGAACTTCAAATAATCCTTTATGAAAAGCTTCTGTTCTAAATACGTTTCTTGGAAACTTTAATTCTACTGCATCGGGCGACCATGTTATAAGTGATGCATCAGTTATCTTTTCTTCCTCAAGTGTTTTTTGCAATTCCCTCGGATTCGTTTTTAATGAGTTTGCACGAAGCACAGTTGTTGGCCGTTGATTAAGTGCTCTTATTGTTTTATCCCAGTCTTTACCCAATTCTTTCTCGCCAAGCTTGTCGAGCCAATCAGGAATTGATTCTCTTATTTTTCTAACCTTATGAAACTTCTCTAACTGTGAAATAACCTTTTTTTCATTTAATCCTTTAAAGTAATTACTCTCGGGTAAATCATATCCATCAAATACAAGATAGGTTCCAAATATCATCCAGAGTTTATTATCCGAAAGCTTTGTATCTATTTCAACACCTGATGCGGCAACCAATAATCTCCAGTTTCTGACAATATCATAAGTAACATCGGCAACAAAACTTCGCTCGCGCACATCCCAATATTTATTGGCACGCATTACTTTTTCGATGGCTTTATCAGCATATTCGTTTTTTTCAAATATATCTTTCAATGCAACAAATATTGCTTTTATATGAAAGGTGTGATGTTTTAAATAGAATTCTTTTGACATGTTGCAAAAATACTATTAATATGGTACAAATAAGATTTATG
>CAIQBY010000222.1 GCA_903870175.1 uncultured Bacteroidota bacterium | reverse complement strand
TGGATTATTAAGTGACAAATCTGTAAAATCAACTGGAGCTGCTGCTGCAGGAATTGTATTGCTTACACTAAAATTAGCAATAGGAATTAATGCATTATAAGGTTGAATACGTACGATTGCCTGACGGTCGGAATTAAAAATTTCACCCGCAGGATTTAATGAAGTCAAATAGAAATATCCATTTGAAGAACCGCTCCATCCCCAATTCATGTGAAAGTGGGTTGTAGTTTGATAACCATCGCAAACCCAACAGTGTCCAGTGCCTGCAGCTCCATTATTATCGCCTGTCATACTTACAGGGCGACCGGCATCTATTTCCGCCTGTACTAATGATGCCCACAAAGCATCAGTTGTGAAAGAAGCTCTGTTTTTTATTTCTGCACTTGGCTGGTAATTAAAATAATTAATCAACGCCGGAGGCACACTATATCCACTTGCACCGGAGCCTGCGGTTTCATAATCCATATCTACAGAAACACCTGCGGCATACATCAACGTGGCAACTGCCGTTTTTTGCGCAGTAGTAGTGGAGCCTGAATATGAATTAGCCATATTTGTCCAATCAAAATTAGTAGTTCCATAATTGAAAGACTGTACACCATAGCTAAGAGAAGTATATGTATGAGACCCTACCCCTGTGGCTGGCCAGTTCCATTTTTTCATAATTTGTGACATACAGGTTGCTACACAACCTGTAACTTCTATTGGACATAAATTTCCATAGGGCGAACCCTGATCCCAGGTAGTTGCACAATAAGGACCTACTGTATTAGAACTCTTTTCAAAATTTTCAATCCTGATGTTATCCCAAACTGCTTTTGTTTCAACATTAGATAAATTGGAGGAAACAATACCCGATATTTCTTTTTTAAATCCATTGAAAAAATAACGAGCATTTTCAGGGATATTGTTAATATCAAAAGTTCCTTCGGTTGAGTATCCCAGAACAGGCATTGCTGCATCATCTGCAGATACCATTACAAATCCTCCGGCATTAAAAGTGAAGGTGTAATAAAGATTAAGATTGCCTTCTTTTTCAACATACTGATTTGCGATTGTGAAATCAGATACGCCACTATTGGCAAAATGTTTGTAATAATTTATTGCTATTGTCTGGGCATCGGTAATAGCTACCGGCTTTGCAAACATGGCTGCACTCCATAGAACAACAGCGAATGTAAATAGTACTTTTTTTATCATGGCTTTTTTATTTGTTATTTAATTTGAAAGACAAAACTGCTAACAATAATCCAATAAAACAAATTAATAAGTTAAATAATAAGATTTTGGAGATTTATTCATTTTGCTTTAACTCGTATTCATCGCTCCCTTCTTATTACAAACTTTCAATCTATATATAACTAATGAACACCTTAACTTTAATAACTATGTAATTATAAATTTTATTGTTACACGAAAATTGTTAAATTTGTTTCTTCTATTACTTATCCTATTTCAATGAAGACTTCGAAACAAATAATGGCTGAATTAACCCAGACTGCACTGATGCCGCAAGAGGAAATGCTGGAAGTGGGCAGAAAAAAAGGCAAGTTATACATAGGAATTCCAAGAGAATTATCGTTTCAGGAAAACAGAGTGGCGCTGGTGCCTGATGCTGTGGCGCTGCTGGTACTGAATGGTCATCATATTGTGGTGGAAACGAATGCAGGACAGATGGCAAATTTTCAGGACAATGATTACAGCGAAGCCGGCGCAGAGATTGCATACAGTGCCGAGGAAGTTTATAAAGCGGATATTATTCTTAAAGTAGCTCCTCCTTCGCTGGAAGAAATAGCGATGATGCAGCCCCGTCAGACATTGATTTCTGCTCTGCAATTAACAGTTCAGCCCGAAGATTTTTTGAAACAGTTAATGTTGAAACGTATTACTGCTGTGGCTTTCGACTGGATAAAAGGCGAAGATGGCATTTATACTGTTATCCGTTCGATGGGCGAAATAGCCGGCGGCACTTCCATTTTGATAGCTGCTGAATATTTATCAAACGTGAATCATGGTCAGGGAGCTATTCTTGGAGGCATCTCCGGAATTTCACCTACCGAAGTAATAATATTAGGCGCCGGTACCGTTGGCGAATTTGCTACCCGTGCTGCACTTGGATTAGGAGCATCGGTAAAGGTTTTCGACAATTCTATTTATCGTTTAAGACGTTTGCAGACATCAATCGGCACCCGTGTTTTCACTTCGGTAATTCAACCTCGCGTACTTGCAAAACATTTAAAATCGGCAGATGTAGTAATAGGCGCAATACGCGGTCAGCATGGCCGTACACCTTGCGTAGTTACTGAAGAAATGGTAAGTGAAATGAAAACAGGTTCGGTAATAATTGATGTAAGTATCGACCAGGGCGGCTGTTTCGAGACTTCGGAAGTAACAAATCATACCAAGCCTGTATTCCGCAAACATGGAGTTATACATTATTGTGTGCCTAATATTGCATCGCGTGTTTCGCGTACTGCTTCTTATGCGCTCAGTACTATTTTCGCTCCTATCCTTATCAACATTGGCGAGCAGGGCGGTGTTGAAAATATGCTTCGAAGAGATGCCGGCGTTCGTAATGGAATTTATTTATACAATGGCACGCTCACTAATCAGGATTTAGGCGAGATGTTCCAGCTTCCTTATAAAGATATCAATCTGCTGATGGCGGCAATGTAGAAGAAGTATCAAGTATTAAGTACAAAGTATCATGAAGCAGTACTTAAACTTGATACTCATTTTTATCTCATTAATTTCTTAATACATAATACTTAATACTTAATACTAAACTATGGCAATAGAAGGAAAGAATTCGGATTTATACAGACGATTCAGATTATACGGGTTCGGATTTTTAATCGGGATGTTGCTTGTAAGCATTGTTTACAAAGGCAAAGGATGCCAGATGCCCAACTCTGCAAAGATGGAAGAACTGGGCTGGCAACGGCTGGAATACACCAAACATGCGGAGTGCAGGATGAAATGCAGAAACATATCCGAAGCCGAAATAAGAGAAATACTTGGCACAGGTGCTAAACGGGGAACAGGCAAAGTGAATTATGCAAAATCAGATGTACGACACAAGCCTTATCCTACCTACGCTATAGAAGGTCCTACGGAAGCAAAACGAAGATTAAGAATTGTGATTGATGATGTGGATACTATTTCGAGAGTGGTAACAACTATTGATTTATCTATGGAAAACGATAGCTGCGATTGTAAATAGGGGTTGTTTATAGAGTGTTTTGTAAAGAGTTTTTTGTGGTTTGTGTAGTGGCGGGACGCCACTGAATAATTGCCACGAGTCGAAAAGACTCGCGGCAGCGGGGCACGGTTCTGTGAGAGGTTTAGGGGTGTGATTCCCCTTTACCTACTCTACGTTTCTTTCGTGTCCCTCTGTTTGTGCATTGTTCGGCTACTTGTATGGTAAGTAAATTTCAAAATGTGTTGCGATTATATATAGCGCAACGCCAATAAATATTATATCTTTTAAGAAAACTTTGTCTGCGATAATTATTCTTCTTAAAGCAGGAATTCTTCCAATTGTAAAGTTTTGCACCAAATACAAAGTCATTAACGCTACGGAGAATGAAGCGATGTAAGAAAGAATATTTAGAAGATGTCCCATAATTTATTTAGGGTCTGATTTGTTTGAAGAGTTTTGTTTGAAAACTTTTACCAAGTCGTCTGGTTGCTTAATTTGAAAATCTTTCATATGAGTTTCCATTAATGTCGTTTTGATTTGCCTGTCTTGAGAACTATTTTGGTAGTCAATTACTTTTTGTATTAAAACGTTTGTACTCAAATCTAAATGAAACCCTCCCCAGTTGACTTTGAAACCACCGCCAACTGTCCCTATTATCAACATACCAATAATAAGAACTGCGCTTTTCTGTTTGCCTGATAGTTGGATTTTACCTGGCGATTGCAAATTTAATTTAATTTCTATATCCGATGTATCAATGTCAATGCCATAGTATTTGCAGAAATCGTCAACAGTGTCCAAAAGGTTATCACCCATACGAAACAATTCTCGTGCATTTATTTTATCTCTTGATGTTACCTCTAATACTACTGTTGCCTCATCTCGTTTTACATAGAAGTTGTTTATGGTATTGTCAATTAGAGTTGCGTATTGATTTGCACCTGAAATAATATGATGAGAAAAAAGCATTTTATAAAGTGCTGGCTCAAGACTTTCCCTAGAAATATCTTTTAACCATCTTACTTTTTTTCTTTTTACAAACGGACAAACCTTTATGTCTTTTGTCTGCTGAATGTTATTTGCAAGTGTTACAGGTGTTTCTACAACCTCTCCAATTGATATTCTTGATGAACTATGACTTGGTATTAAAACAATATCATCTTTCCTTATGTGCTTGTTGCACAACTGTGTAAAACTATCTAATAAAATAATGCAAAGCAATTAAAATGATGAATTAAAAATAAAAATCTTTGCAGCA
>CAIQBY010000221.1 GCA_903870175.1 uncultured Bacteroidota bacterium | reverse complement strand
TTATCATTCTGTCTACACTTTTCTCAGCACGTATCAGATAATTTTTATTGATTGTTGGATCTTCTAATCCACCATCCAACAGAGTAAGGATATATCCTTGAATATTGAAAATTGGAGTTTTCAATTCATGCGAAACGTTACCTAGAAACTCTCTTCTATAAACTTCTAATTTTTTTAATCTTTCAATTTCATTTTTCCTGTCCTCTGCCCAAGCTACTATTTCGCTATTCAGGTTATTTAATTCATTGCTGTTATAATCAATGTTGTTGGACGGTTTATCGGATTGTAAACGAAAATTCTTAACGGTAATCAATAATTGATTTATATTTTTGAATATAAAAATATTCACGAAGAATATTAATATAACCGAAGTAATGAATGAGATTAAAAAACTTACAAGTATTAATTCCCAACTTGTTTTTCCGTTGGTGTTTACCATTAGAAAACAAATTAATAAGGAAATTAATAATGCAATAAAGAAAGCTACCAGGACTAATATTAATTTGGGGGAATAATTTTTCATTCCTTAAATTTTTATACCGATAAACAGAACATCATCCACCTGTTCTAACTTACCGCGCCAGTTTTCAAACGTTTGGTCAAGAATTTCTTTTTGTTCTGAAAGTGGTTTTTTATGATTATCAAGCAAAAGTTTTTGTAATTGTTTAAACATAAATTTCCTTCCTTTGGGTCCACCAAATTGGTCAGCATAACCATCAGAAAAGATATATACGTAATCACCTCTTTGCAGCTCCCATTCATGATTGGTAAATTTTTGTAAATTCTCGCCAACATAGGCACCAATTGGAAATCTATTCCCTTTAATCTCTATCAGTTCATTATTTCTGATAATCCATAAAGGATTGTTTGCACCCGCAAATTCCATTGTAGCTTTTGAATAATTTATAGAAAATAGTGCAATATCCATTCCATCCATCACTTTAGTCTCTTCAGGATTTTGATTTAATTTCCTTGATAACTGTTTATTCGTTTCATTCAATATTAATGCAGGTTTCGACAATCCCAAAACATTAACCGATTGAGTTAAAATATTGTGACCAACAATACTCATAAATGCCCCGGGAACTCCATGACCTGTACAATCGGCTGCTGCTATCAATGTTTGATGACCCCATTGTTCCACCCAATAAAAGTCGCCACTAACAATATCTTTTGGTTTATATAACACAAATGAATCAGGAAATAACTGTTTCATTGTCGCATCAGTCGGGATTATAGCATCCTGTAATCTCTTTGCATAATGAATACTGTCAGTAATAGCTTTGTTTTTTTCATCTATTTCGGAGTAAGCAACCTGAAGTTTTTCTTTTTCTTCGAACAATTGTTTTGTTCTTAAATGAACTTGTCTTTCAAGAAGTTTCTTTGAATATTTTAATCGTCGCTCACGTATTTTAATAATTGTGTATATCAGAGATACCCCAATTATTAAAGTAATAATATAGAACCAGGGACGTTTCCAAAGTGGAGGAATTATATCAAATGAAAAAGATAAAGGTGTTGTGTTCCATACTCCATCTCCGTTTTTTGCTTTTAATAAAAAAATATATCTCCCTGGTGCTAAATTAGAATATCGTGCATAGTTTTCTGAAGCTTCGGGCGACCAGTTTATATCAGCACCTTCCAGTTTATATTCATATTTAACCTTTGTGGGAGAAGTTTGTGATATGCCAATAAAATCAAATGTTATGTGATTCTTATTATAGTCTAATTTTAAGTTTTGAGGTATTCCGTTTTTTAAGCTGTCGGAATATTTAGTTAAATCTACATTTTCCAGAAACAGTCTAATTCCAGTTAATTGCAATTGCGGTTCAATATGATTTTTTATTTCTAATTTAGGATCAAAAATCTCTATTCCATTGGATGTGCCTATCCAAAGTTTGCCGTCAAATTCCTTATAAAAAGAGTTGGGATTACAATCTCCGCCAATAAAGCCTTCATCTTTTCCGAAGTGAGTTAATACCACTTCTTTTTGATTTACATACTCATCCAAATCAAGCCTGTCCAATCCTTTATTAGTTCCCATCCATAAGTTTCCATCCACATCAGGCCTGATAAAATCTACTGAATTGGAACTTAATCCATCACTTTTATTTATAGTATGGAAAATTTTTCCATTGAAAACAGATGCCCCGGCATCAGTGCTGAACCAGATATAACCCAGTTTATCTTTTACTATATTCTTTATTTGCGGAAACCCTTCTGAACGTATAATACTTGTAAATGTTTTCCCGTCATACTTTATTATTTTGTCGGAGGAACCAAGCCAGATATATCCTAAATCATCTTCATAGAGCGCACTTACTCCCTGCGGATAAGCATAGGAAGTAAATAATTCGCCATTATATTTATCAACGCCCTTCTCACTTCCAATCCACACGTTTCCTTTTTTATCTGCCAGTATTGCCTGAATCTGCTGGCCGGATAATCCATTGTGCATATCATAATTAACAAATCCATTGCCATCGTATTTGCTAACGCCGGAAGCGACAGTTGAAAACCAGATATTCCCTTTTTTATCTTCACAAATGCCTGTAATTGCATTTGATGCCAATGCTGTTTTTTGCGAATTGAAATTTTGGAAAATCAGGGTATCTTTTGTTATCCAGGCTTTATAATTTAATTTCGAGACCCCTCCTGCCTGTGTTCCAATCCACATATTATCTTTACTGTCTTTCAGGAATGCCGTAACATCATTATTTACCAATCCCTGTTGCTCATTAATATTAATAAACATGTTATTCCGGTATTTACTCAATCCTCCGCCAAATGAGCCAAACCACATATTCCCTTCTTTATCCTTTATTATAGCATCAATAATAGTATTACACAATCCATTATTTTTTGAAATTAGTTTGGCTTTATTCTTTTCCACTTTCAATACCCCATTATAATTGCCAATCCAGATAATTCCGGTTGAATCTTTATACATTCGGTAAGTAGTTTCAATATAAGGTTTGCCGTTTAATTCAAGAGTTTCTATTTTTTGTTTTGTAGTAAAAACACTCTTAATATCAATTACGTTAATACCCTTGTAAGTAGCTACCCATACGGCGTTGTCGTTAATAAGAATATCACGGTTCTTTAAATCGTTTAATCCATCAAAAGCGCCGAAGCGGATTATTTTATTCCCATTATAACAAAAAGTACCATTACCAAGTGAGCCAATCCAGACGTTTCCCTGTTTATCCTGTTTGATACTCCATATCGGAAATTTGCCAATTATTTCATTCTTGCCGAAAGGAGTAAAGGTTTTTCCGTTATAAATTAATATTCCATTGGAAGTACCCAGCCATAATTCACCGCCTTTGTGCCGAAGAATGCAATACACAGAAGCCTGACTGGCATTGGAATCGGATACTTTAATAATTTTATTATTTACTATTTTGTTGAGCCCTTTTGATGTCCCAATCCAGATAACATTGTTTTCATCTTCATAAATACTGAATACGTGATTGCTCAGCAATCCATCTTTTGTACTGAAATTTCTAAATTTGATTCCGTCGAAACGGCTTATTCCACCACCATTGGTAGCAAACCAGATGGCTCCTGTATGATCCTGAAAATTATCCAGAATTTGTGATTGCGGCAAACCATCATCAATAGAGAAGTTTTTAATGTTCAACTTTTGAGCATTGGAACGTATGCTGCTGAAAATTATTAAGAAAAAAATGAAACGAATTATATTCGATTTTCTACTCACTATAGATTTTTATAAGACCATAAAGTAAGCGAAAATTTCGGCACCACAACTGTTAAATAAGCACCAACTATTAACATCTTAATGTTTATAGAGTAAAGAAGAATAAAACAAACCGACATTTCAACAATAAATTTACCTTTGTGCCCTTAATTTGAATATTAAAATGAAAACAGAGAAAAGAATTAAAGTAAAAGACTTGTTGAATTCAACTGCTTTTGGAAGCGAAGTAACAGTAAAAGGGTGGGTACGTACTTTTCGTAATAATCAGTTTATAGCCATTAATGATGGTTCTACAATAAATAATATTCAGGCAGTTGTTGATTTTTCTTCAATGGATGAAACACTGTTGAAACGGCTTACAACAGGTGCTGCCATTAGCGTTACCGGTGAATTAATTGAATCATTGGGCAAGGGACAAAAAGTGGAAGTGAAGGTAAAACAGTTGGAAATACTTGGCGATAGCGATGCCGAAAAGTTTCCGCTGCAACCCAAAAAACATAGTCTTGAATTCCTGAGAGAGATTGCCCACCTGCGTTTCCGAACCAATACGTTTAATGCGGTGTTCAAAGTACGTCATGCTTTAGGCTATGCAATTCATAAATTTTTCAACGACAGAGGATTTGTTTATCTGCATACACCTATTATTTCTGCTTCGGATGCTGAAGGTGCAGGAGAATTGTTCAGGGTAACGACTTTGGATTTTAATAATCCTCCACGATTGGAAAATGGTGAAGTGGATTTCAAACAGGATTTTTTTGGCAAAAGCACCAACCTTACTGTTTCAGGGCAGTTGGAAGCTGAGCTGGCTGCCATGGCTTTTGGCGAAGTATATACTTTCGGTCCTACTTTCAGAGCCGAAAATTCCAATACTACCCGCCATCTTGCCGAATTCTGGATGATAGAACCCGAAGTTGCTTTTGCCGATTTGACAGATAATATGAACCTTGCAGAAGATTTATTAAAATATGTGATAAAACATGCGTTGGAAACATGCGGTGATGAACTGGAGTTTTTGAAAAACCGTTTGATTGAAGAAGAAAAATTGAAACCGCAGGACGAACGTTCGGAACTTGATTTGCTGGCAAAGCTTAATTTCTGCCTTAATAATGATTTTGAACGATTGACATATACTGATGCAATTGAAATTCTGAAAAATTCGAATGCCAATAAGAAAAAAAAATTCAAATTTCTGATTGATAAATGGGGTGTGGATTTGCAGAGCGAACACGAGCGGTATCTGGTAGAAAAACATTTCAAAAAACCTGTTATCCTTACTGATTATCCAAAAGATATTAAGGCATTTTACATGCGCCAGAATGATGATGGAACCACTGTGCGCGCCATGGACATTCTGTTTCCGGGCATCGGCGAAATAGTTGGAGGCTCGCAACGCGAAGAAAGACTCGAACAGCTTGAAAACAGAATGAAAGAAATGAATATACCTGCCCAAGAATTATACTGGTATCTTGATTTACGCAAATTCGGCACGGCACCGCATGCCGGTTTTGGCTTGGGTTTCGAACGTTTAGTGCTTTTTGTTACCGGAATGACAAACATCAGAGATGTGATTCCGTTTCCGAGAGCACCCAAAACTGCTGAGTTTTAGAGCAGAACGAACTTCTATTTTTATTTGAATTGATATATTCTAAACCTTGAAGGTTTTATTATTTCCATTAGTCATTAGTTTATTAATGAGGTGGGATAACGGAAGTTATTCCTCCTTTTTATTGTGGATATTGGTGAGAACTTTATCTTTATTAGGTTGTCGGTGAATACCCCGAGGCTCTGCCTCGGAATTAAAAAAATCCTTTAACTGATACCTCGAGGCTCTGCCTCGGGGTAATTCATTTGTTTTTATGGAGAGGA
>CAIQBY010000220.1 GCA_903870175.1 uncultured Bacteroidota bacterium | reverse complement strand
CGTGAAGTATCCTTTTTTTGCCATTGCCGCGCAGCGAAAAAATAAAGGAAAAAAAGATACCGCGTGAGGGCAGGGACGAACTTGATGGATGGCAGAAAGGAGATTCGCCCAAATGGGTTAAACCAAAAATATACATCCTAATGGTTATTTCAAAAGTTATCCGGAGTTCGTTGATTAACTTTGTATGCTGTTACTTGCATATAAATATTAATGGTTGGGAAAATCACCAGTTCAAAAACACATCAATTTGTTTCTCCAATATTTTAATAGTGTATTCATCTTTCAGGTTTCCGTGTTCGTCAAGAAGATTTAAAACCTGCGAAACAGGCTGTTTGAGTGGGTGAACGTGTATTCCCATATAATGAAGAACGGCAGTAAGATGTTCCATTCCTAATAAATTACCTGCTCTTCCGGTAGAAACACCAATTAAAGCTGCTTTTTTATTACGATTACTATTATAGTCAAGTGCATCCAAAAACACTTTTAAGATACCCGGGAAACTGCCATTATATTCGGGAGAGATGATTACAAGTTTTTGGGCAGGGATAATAAATTCGGTAACAATTTGCAGAAACTCAGGAGAACGATTTCCGAAAACATCACTAAAGGCAATTTCATGCGGTAATTCCTCCAAAGAGAGTAATTTGGGAGTGGCACCCTGTTTTTTCATCAATTGTGCATAACTTTTTGCGAGCTTTAATGTATTGCTGTTTGGTCGGTTAGTGGCGGAAATAATGGTTATCATTGAATAATATGAGAATAATTTAAAATTGTTCAAAAGTCCTTTAGAAAAATTAACTGCTTTAACGCGCAAAAATTGTAATTTCGTGCGAATTTTTCAGGACACAAAGTAAAACAAATATAATGAGAATGACTTGTTTTAGTTCCGGTGACAAGTAAATAAGTCAAATAATAGCAGTTAAAAAAGTAAGAAAGAGAATAAATATATAAACGAAGAATGGGAAAAATAATAGCGATAGCTAATCAAAAAGGAGGAGTTGGGAAAACTACAACTGCAATTAATCTTGCAGCAAGTATGGCTGTATTGGAATTTAAAACATTGTTGATAGATGCTGATCCGCAGGCGAATTCTACTTCAGGTGTCGGTTTCGACCCTAGAAATATTAAAACAGGAATTTACGAATGTATTATTGATGGAGTAAATCCGAAGGATATTATATTGCAAACCGAAACACCTAATTTATTTCTTTTGCCGGCGCATATCGATTTGGTAGGAGCGGAGATTGAGATGATTAATTTGCCTAACCGTGAAAAAATGATGAAACTTGCGCTGGACAAAATAAAGGATGAATATGATTTTATCATCATTGATTGTTCTCCATCGTTGGGCTTGATTACGGTTAATGCACTGGCAGCAGCCAATTCGGTGTTAGTACCTGTTCAATGTGAATATTTTGCCTTGGAAGGTTTGGGGAAATTACTGAATACAATTAAAATTGTTCAAACACGTATGAATCCTGATTTGGAAATAGAAGGGATATTATTAACGATGTATGATATGCGTTTGCGATTGAGCAATCAGGTGGTGGATGAAGTGAAAACGCATTTTCAGCAACTTGTATTTGATACAATTATTCAGCGAAATACAAAATTAGGGGAAGCTCCCAGTTTCGGACAAAGTATTATAATGCACGATGCAAGCGGCAAGGCTGCAATAAATTATTTGAATTTAGCACGTGAAATATTGCAAAGAAATAAACTGACCAGAATGGATGATTCTGAAAAGTTTATCAACGAAGTAGAGTAAGATAATTTGAAAATGTGTCAATTTGAAAATTTGAAAATGAAACAATATAACAATTCAACAATATAGCAATTTAAAAGATGTCAGTTAAAAGAAACGCATTAGGAAGAGGGTTAAGCGCATTGCTGGAAGATGCGAATACAGATATTACAACCAATAATAAGTTGGAAGGAGAAGGCAGAGTTGTGGGAGCTGTTGCCAATATTGAAATAAGCCATATTGAAACAAATCCATTTCAACCACGTACTAATTTTGAAGAACAGGCTTTGAATGAATTATCTGCTTCCATTAAAGAACATGGTATTATTCAGCCAATCACTGTAAGGAAATTAGGTAATGATAAGTTTCAATTGATTTCGGGAGAAAGACGTTTTCGTGCATCACAATTGGCTGGATTGAAAAGTGTGCCGGCTTATATTCGTATTGCAAATGATCAGGCAATGCTGGAGATGGCACTTGTAGAGAATATTCAACGCGAAGAACTGGATGCTATAGAAGTGGCAATAAGTTATAAACGACTGATTGATGAGTGCAGTTTAACACAGGAACAACTTTCTCAGAAAGTAAGTAAACAACGCTCTACAATTACTAATTATTTGCGTTTGTTGAAACTCCCTGTTGAAATTCAACTGGCTATTCGCAATGGAGATATTACAATGGGACATGCCCGGGCATTGATTAATATTGATAATGAAGACAAACAACTGGATATTTATAATCAGATTGTATTAAATAATTTATCGGTTCGTGAAGTAGAAGATTTAGCTCGCGGAGCGAAAGTGGAAACAGCAACGACTACTCAAAAAACAAAAGATAAAACATCAAACGCTGTTTCATTATCTGTTGAACAGGCTACAGTTGTTGAAGATTTGCGAGCAGTGTTTAATACAAAGGTTCAAATAAAAAAAGATGCAAAGGGCAAAGGTAAAATTGTTATTCCTTTCAAATCCGACAATGATTTAAAACGCATACTTGATTTATTAGATGCATAAATTATTCTTCCATTTAATTGTCTTATCTTTGTACAATAATTAAAACTTATGATAGTTTCTGAAATACAGTTGTACGAAATTCTTTCCTCGAAAATTGGAAAAGAGCAAGCAAAAGTTTTAGTTGAGTTTGTTGAGACAAGAACAGAAAAAAAGCCTAATGAAAAAACTGATATTTTTGCAACAAAGGCAGATATAGCTAAATTAGAAACAAAAATTTCCGAGTCAAAAGTAGATATTATTAAATGGTTAGGAGCTACTGCAATTGCTATGGTTGGTATAATGATTACAGTTTTCATTGCTTTTTTAAAGTTTCACTAATTATTTTTCTTCAATTTATAAATTGACAACATATTCCTTTTCTAAGAGGTTATTACAACTCATAATTGTAATAACCTTTTTGCTTTTTAATGCGACTTCTTCCAAGGCACAACTTAACGACACATCTAAAGTAAATTTGATTGACACTACTAAATCATTGCCAAAAAAATTCCACTCGCCAAGAAAAGCAACATTAATGTCCACATTCTGTCCTGGGTTAGGACAAATTTATAATAAGAAATATTGGAAAGTGCCGGTTATTTATGTTGGCTTTGGCGCTTTGGCATATTCCATAAATTATAATCAACATAAATATAAAACCTATCTCAATGCATATAAGGATATGTTGAATAATGTGCCTGATGCTTATACAAATCTTTACATTAATAATCCTGAAAATTTAAATACTCTACAGCATTATTTTCATCGTTACAGGGATTTGTCAGTAATTGGGGCTGTAGCCTTGTATCTTCTAAACGTGGTGGATGCTTCAGTGGATGCCCATCTGTTTTCATTTGATGTTAGTGAGAATTTATCATTAAATTTCCATCCAACCCTTATTAATACCGCTTATGTAAATCATTATCAAACGGGAGTCTCATTGAATATTAAGTTTTAACTTTGCGCCACTAAAAAACACTTTACATCTTAATATTTAGAGGGTAATATACAATGAAAATAGCAATTATCGGATACGGAAAAATGGGGAAAGAGATTGAGCAGATTGCTGTTTCACGGGGTCATTCCATTGTTTTGAAAGTGGATAAGGACAATCAATTGAACTATATTGAAGAATTAGAAAACGCTGATGTTGCTATCGAATTCAGTACTCCTGATTCAGCATTATCTAATATTTATAATTGTTTTGACGCAAATATTCCCGTTGTTGTTGGTACCACAGGATGGATGGATAAATTCGAAGAAGTTAAAAAATCCTGCAGTCAAAGAAATCAAACTTTATTTTATGCTTCTAATTATAGTATTGGTGTTAATTTGTTTTTTAAAGTAAATGAATATCTGGCAAAGCTGATGAATTCTTATCCTGAATACAATGTAGAAATGGAAGAAATTCATCATATTCATAAATTGGATGCGCCAAGCGGAACAGCTATTTCTTTGGCAAATCAATTGATTAATGAATTGGATGCAAAACAAAAATGGATAAATTCGCCAGCCGAAAATAAAAATGAGTTGAGCATTATTTCAAAACGAATTGACGAAGTGCCCGGAACACATACTGTAATCTACAATTCATCGGTGGACGAAATAAGCATAACTCATAAGGCATACAATAGAAAAGGATTTGCATTGGGCGCAGTTATTGCTGCCGAATGGATTATAGGAAAAAAAGGAGTTTTTGGAATGCCTGATTTATTATCAAATTCTAAATTCTAATATCTAAATCCTAACACAAATGAAACTTATAACTTTATAACTTTAAACTAACTTTATGGACACCTCCTATTTATTATTAATTGCTTTTTCAATAACTACAATTATCGGACTATGGAAATTATTTCCTTTGGCCGGAGAACAAAGCTGGAAAGCATTTATTCCGCTTTATAATTTTATTGTATGGTTGAAAATTATTAAAAAACCCTGGTGGTGGATTTTCTTAATAATTACTCCAGGTGTTAATTTTTTAATGGTAGCAATCATGTATCTGTTAACTGCAAAGGCATTTAACAAACGTTCTTTTTCTGAAAAAGCAATCGCATTCTTTTTAGGTTTTGTTTACCTGCCATACCTTGGCTTTCAGAAAGAAACTAAATATGTGGGACCAGAAGACAGAAGCAAACAGAAACCTTCTATTGCCCGTGAGTGGACTGAAGCTATTGTATTTGCTGTGGTTGCAGCTACTGTTATCCGAACATTCTTTTTCGAGGCGTTTACTATTCCTACTTCTTCGCTTGAAAAATCAATGATGGTGGGCGATTATCTTTTTGTGAGCAAAGTGAGTTATGGTGCTAAAATCCCAAACACTCCGCTTTCATTCCCTTTTGCGCATCATACTTTGCCGTTAACTACAAGTACAAAATCATATCTCGAATGGTTTAAACTTCCTTATTTTCGCTTACCCGGTTTTGGTTCGGTTAAGAATAATGACATCGTTGTTTTTAATTATCCTGACGGAGATACTGTTGCGCTTAATGCACAGGACCAAAGCTATTACCAGCTTTGCAGAAGTTATGGGCGAAATGTGGTGTGGACAAATAAGGAAATTAATCCGGAAACCGGCAAACCATATTTCGGCGACATCGTTGCCCGTCCTCCCGATAAACGCGAGAACTATGTGAAACGCTGCGTGGCTATTGCCGGAGACACATTGTTTATTAAAGACAAACAATTATTTATCAATAGCAAACCTTCCTACATTGCACCAACAATGCAATATACTTACAAAGTAACTACAGATGGAAGCAGTTTTAGTCCTAAAACACTGGAGAAATTTGATATTACCGACCCCATTCAAACGCAACAGGACAGCACAGGATATACTTATATAATAAATCTTCCTAATAATAAAGTAGAGGATTTCAGACATCTCGAAAACATTAAAACGTTCACACCAGTTATAGAACCTGCCGGCCAGTACAGTCCTCATATATTTCCGCACAGCCCGAATTACAAATGGAACAATGATAATTTCGGACCTTTATTTATTCCTAAAAAAGGTGTAACAGTTAATTTAGATACTGCAAACATTGTGCTTTACAGTCGTATAATTATTAATTATGAGTTGAATACGCTTGAATTAAAAGGGGATAAAATATTTATTAATGGCAAAGAAGCTAAAACGTATATTTTTAAGCTTGATTATTATTTCATGATGGGAGACAATCGCCACAACTCAGCCGATTCGCGCTATTGGGGATTTGTGCCGGAAGACCATATTGTAGGGAAACCTGTATTTGTATGGATGAGCATTAAGGAAGACAACAAGAATATTGTGGGTGAAAAAGGTCCTCAATCAGGTTTTCTGAAGAAACTTAAAACTTCTGTTTTTGATGACCCTAATCGCAGAGCACGTTTCTTCTGTTTTGTAAGCAAGGATGGATTGTCGCGGTCATATTTTATTCATTTTATTGTGATTGTTGTCGGATTAAGCGGTTTCTTTTATTTCAGAAGAAAAAGAGCCGAGAAGAAAAGATAGTTTAAAATCTATCAACAAAAAAAGCCTCGAATTTTTCGGGGCTTTTTTATTGCTGTCAATCTAAGTTTATTGAGGGGCGAACCTAATGAAATTGCCATACAGGATTTTTAGAAAAATGTATGTGGTTTTGGTTTTTTGGTTGAAACGAAGTGGAAGTTGGATGCTCCGAAGTACGACTTCGCGTCATCGAAATGAGAATTGGATGCTTCGAAGTAGCACTTCGCGTCATCGAAATGAGAATTGGATGCATTGAAGTAGCATTTCGCGTCATCGAAATGAGAATTGGATGCATTGAAGTAGTACTTCGCGTCAACGAAATAAGAATTGGATGCATTGAAGTGGCACTTCACGTCATCGAAATACCTTGCTGTTTTCGCTGGATGTACTATCAATCAACACATTGACTATTTTAGAACGATGAAATGCACAATTAATAATGGATAAAAAAGGACAGCACGCTATTTTAACCTTAAAAATTACTTTTTTTGCCAGGAAAAGCCGAAATGCTATTTTTGACTGTTTCGAACAACCAATCTTTAGTCATTTTTTCCAGCTATTTATCATGTTCCTTTTATATTAATTTCAACTGATTAGTTGCCGCATTAACCTAATAAAATTGCAGTTCGTTTTTCTTTTATATATCTTTGTTAATACAAATTAATGATTGTTATCATTATTATTTAAAAAGAAGGGTAGCACTCTATTGTTATAGAGGTTATTATTATTAATTTTGTACGTTATATAAAACTGAAATTCAATATTCTTAATCTTTCTATAAAATGAAAAAAAGTTACATACCGGTTGTCCTCTTTGCATTGTTTATTTTTAGTTCCGCATTCAAAAAAGATGAACCAAAACCATGGACTGTCAGCTACGATAAACAAAAAGTATTTATTGAAAATCTTGGGCAATTCCATATTGCAAGTCAGCCTCAATCCAAAGTAAAATATGCTTATGATGGCGGTTCTACAATGCTCTATTTTACCTCAACAGGTATTACATATAGCTTTTTGAAGACTTGGAAAAAGGAAGAGAAAGAAGATGGGAAAGAGAAAAAGGAAAGAGAATACGAAGCAATAAAAAAAGGAAAATCGCATCAAGAAATGGAAAGAGAAGAGGGAAAACTCAATTACTCTGTTGATGTTATTTCAATGTTATTTGAAAATTCAAATCCAAATGCAGAAATAATTGCAGAGGAATCAACACCTGATTATTACAGTTATACATTCAAAGATTTCAACAACCATTACAAGGAGAAAAATATAAATTTTATAAAGGCATTTAAAAAAATTACATATAAAAACATCTATCCTAATATTGATATTGAATATACTTTTCATCCGGAAGAAGGAATAAAATATAAAGTAATACTGCATCCAGGAGCTGATGCTTCACAAATAAAAATGAATTATGACAGCAGGGTAAAATTAAATGCTGTCGGTGATGCCCTTATCGATACCCGTTTTGGTGATATTATTGACCACGCACCTACTACGTTTTATGATAATAACAAATCTGAAATAATTACTTCACATTTTATTAAAGATAAAAAAACTATTTCATTTGAACTTGGAAATTATGACCATTCAAAAACTGTTGTAATTGACCCATGGCTGGTAACACCAAACTTTGCTACCAATTGGAAATGTGTATGGGAAGTGGAAAAAGACGGAGCAGGAAATGCGTATTGTATTGGAGGAGTTGCTCCGATGGCGTTAGTAAAATACAATGCTGCAGGAACATTACAATGGACTTATAATACACCTTATGATACTAGCCAATGGCTAGGAACCTTTGCAACAGATTTAGCAGGAAATTCTTATGTTACACAAGGAACTCAACAAGAAATACTAAAAGTAAATGCTGCTGGTGGATTGGTTTGGAGTAACACAAATCCCGGAGGAACTGGAGCAACACCCGAATTTTGGGTTATTTCTTTTAATTGCGACCAAACCAAGTTAATTGTTGCTGGAACTGGTGGATTTGTTACTCCCTATATTTATACTATTAATACAACAAACGGAAATGTAATGACAGGTGTACAGGTTGCACCTGCGGGTAATGCTTTTATTTCTCCTCAAGAGACCAGGGCGCTTACTCCAAGTAAAAATGGAAGATATTATTTTCTTTCTCATGCGAATATTGGTTATATTGACCAGAATGTATCGTTATGTCCAACAACAGGAGGTGCCCTTCCATCAGTATATACAAGTAGTGGTTATAATTTGTCATATAAATGCGAAAATTTCAGAGTTAATAATTGTGGAATAATGGCAATCAGAGCCAATGGTAATTTTGTTTATACCCAAAATGGAGCAAACGTTCAAAAGCGTTCCCTTTCTAACTTTGCCATATTGGCAACTGCTGCAATCCCTGGTGGCACTTTTACCGGAGGGCAAGTATCTAATAGCGGTATTGACATTGACAGTTGCGGAAATGTTTATGTAGGCTCTACCAATGCCGTAATTAAATACGATGCTAATTTGAATCAACTAATGTCGTCTCCTACTACTTTCCCTGTGTACGATGTTGCTGTTAGTTATGGCGGAAATATTATTGTTGGCGGTACAACTGGAAATTCAGGAACAGCTGGCGTAAGAACAGGAAAAATGCAACAAATAAATATGGGAGCCTGTAATCCAATAATACAGTTTTGTTGCGATGCTACTATTTGTAATCATCCAAATGTTTGTGTAAATGCTGCGCCTTTCAACTTTACATCAGCAACAGCAGGCGGAACGTGGAGTGGAGTAGGTATTACAAATGCTTCTGCCGGAACATTCAACCCTGCGGTTGCCGGTCCTGGAACTCATACAATTGTATATACGTTAGCCTGCGGAGCCGATTCTACTACAATTATTGTTAGTCCATGTGTAGCCCTTACGGTTTGCACAAATGCTAACGGAAGTTTAACAGTTTCTAATGGGGTTAGCCCTTATACTTGGCAATACTATACACCAGCCAGCACGGTCACGGTTAATAGTCAGGCAACATGTACAGCATGCGGTGGAACATGGCTTTTTGGTTCTTGTCTTGGTGTTAGCAGTTGCACTACACCTGCTTATTGGACAACATTTGCTACAGGGCCAAGTTCAGGAACATTACCAGCTTCTTTTCCAACACAACCGATTCAGGTAATAGATGCAAGCGGTACAAAGGATTCGATAGCCAGTCTCGCTTTAATACCTTCCTGTTCAGCCTGTCCAACTCTCACTGTAACTATCTCGAATCAGGTGAATGTGGCTTGTGCAGGGCAGTCAACCGGAAGTTTTAGTGCCGCTACCACAGGCGGAGCATCGCCTTATAATTATACTTTAATGAATGGAGCAACTACAGTCGCAACATTCACAGGAATTGCCGGAATACAAAACTTTACTGCACTCCCAGCCGGCACTTATACATTGAATGTAGTGGATGCCAATGCCTGCCCTGGAACTGCTACAATAACAATTACTCCAGGAACAGCTACATCAGCTACCGTAGGACCTAAACAAACTGTTTGCGCAACGACAGCAACATTATCAGGAAATACACCTACTGTCGGAACAGGAACATGGACTTTAGTAAGCGGTGCAGGAACAATAACAACACCATCTTCACCAACATCTGGAGTTACAGCTTTAGGAGTAGGACCAAATGTATTTCAATGGACAGTATCAAATCCCCCATGTCCGAATACAACAGCATTGGATACTATTACAGGGGTTGCGCCGCCAACTGTTGCGGCAGCAGGACCAAACCAGTCAATTTGTGTTACAACAACAAACTTAGCGGGAAATGCACCAATAGTAGGCACAGGAACATGGACACTAGTAAGCGGTACTGGGACGATTACATCACCTACATTACCTAATTCAGGTATAACAGGCTTAGGAGTTGGAGCAAATGTGTTCCAATGGACTATTTCAAATCCTATCTGCCCACCATCAACAAGTCAGGTAACTATAACAAGTACAGGTGGCGCAGGAGCTGCCAATGCCGGACCTAATCAATCTTTATGCGGAACAACTACAGCTACTATGGCTGCAAATAATCCTGCTCCCGGCACTGGAACATGGACATTGGTTAGTGGTACAGGAACAATAACAACACCTTCTTCACCAACAACAGGAATATCAGGATTAGGAAACGGTGTAAATGTATTTGCCTGGACAATCACCAATCCTCCTTGCCCATCAACAACAAGTAATGATACAATAACAGTTGCAGTGCCGCCAACCGTTGCAGTAGCAGGCCCTAATCAAACAATATGCAGTTCTTCAACAATATTAGCTGGAAACGTTGCAGCAATAGGTACAGGAACATGGACTTTGGTAAGTGGAACAGGAACAATTAATAATCCAAATTCTCCGACATCCGGTGTTTCAGGACTTGGACTTGGAGCCAATGTTTTTGCCTGGACAATTGCAAATCCCCCTTGTCCGCCAACTACAAGTCAGGTTACAATAACAAGTACTGGTAATGCAACTACTAATATTACTGCACAAACCAATATTTTATGTTTTGGAGGAACTAATGGGAGCGCAACAGCAAATACCACAGGCGGTGTAGCACCATACAACTATGTCTGGACCGGAACCGCAGGAACTCTTCAAACTCATAATGGTATTTCCACTCCTGATTCATTAACAGGATTGGCTG
>CAIQBY010000219.1 GCA_903870175.1 uncultured Bacteroidota bacterium | reverse complement strand
AGGAAATAGTTGTATAGTAGGAGGGTGGCGCTAAACTTTTGGGCTAAGGAGTAGAAGAGTTATACTAAGGAGCACCAAAGTTAAGCTAAGGAGTACCAAAGTTATACTAAGGAGTACCGAAGTTATACTAAGTAGTATCGAAGTTATACTAAGGAGTACCGAAGTTATACTAAGGAGTACCAAAGTTATACTAAGTAGTACCGATGTTATACTAAGGAGTACCAAAGTTATACTAAGTAGTACAACTATTGGAGAGGATAACTCTAAAGATTATTCATGACATCAAATATTGGTATTAGTAAGATTAGATAATAAGCATAACTGATTAATAAATAGCTAAATAATGCAGATTGTTTAGACAATAAAATCAGGGATGACAGTCGAATTCCTAAAGTAATAATCAGGTTTTTCAATTGTTTATTAAACTCCACAATTTATTAAAGGAGATTTTACCTTCCATCAAAACCTCAATTTGGAATAGGTTAGTTCATTGGTTGATTTGTTCATTGGTTGATTAGTCTACTTGTGAAAAGCAGTGCTATACATTTGAATGTGCAGGATTTTTATGTAGAAGTGTAAATTAATAGTTACATTTGTTAAAGCAAACTCAAATACAATTAATAATAAATTATCCTTAAAATGAAAAAGCTAAAAATTTTAATAATTTTTTTGTTTTCTTTAGGCACTATTAATTGTTATAGTGGTGTTAGAGATACTATCAATTGTTATAGTTCATTTGGAGTTTTTGATACGCTTTTAATAAATTTACAAGTAGGAGATACTCTTGCATTTAATTATAGTCCACCTACACAATATTATATTGATCTTCAACTCTACAACTCTACAACTTGGACATTTATAGGAGTTTCTCCATCATATTATGTTTTAGTAGGAAATGAGTGGGGCTGGTTACTTACTGATAATAATACATTTCAAAAATACATTATTCTTTCTCCTTATGCAATAAGTAATAATTGGGGATATTATAATTATGTTCATACAAATATTTCTGAATATTCGATGGTTAATATTTCAATTTTTCCAAATCCTGCAACGGAAGTTTTAAAAATTAATTCTCCCCAAAAAGTAAAAGCATTTGTATATGATTGTTTAGGAGATATGATTATGGAGAAACAATTACCACAAGGAAATAGTGAAATTGGAACTTCAACTTTAGCTAAAGGAATTTATATCGTAAAACTGATTGATGATAGAAATAATATAACGAACAAAAAAATAGTTATCGAATAAACACAGACTAATAAACCAATGAACAAATAAACTATTGAACCAAAACCACCTTCTCTTCTTCAATATAAACAAGTAGTTTTTCAGAAACCGAATATCCCATTTCAATTAATAAATCAGCATATTGTATAATTTGCTGTTTATGTTTCGGTATTTCTTCACCCGTTTTATAATCAATAACCACAGCAGTTTTTCCTGTTAATATTACACGGTCAGGTCGGAATAAATCACCAGCTAAAGTAATAATCTCCGCTTCATTTTTTATAGTTAATCCTTCCGTAAAATAAGTTTTAAGAGAAGGAAGGTTTACAATTTTAGTAAGCGTAACAAACAAATTTTGTTTCTCTTCATTTGTAATCAAACCTTCTGCACACATTGCTTTCAAAGCAGGTTCAATGTCTGTTTCCGTTTTTACTTTCGCCAAAGCTGAATGTACCACAACACCGTAATCCTTCTTCGTATCTGCAAATTCAGTGTTCCAGATACTAGGCGCAGCAGCCCGCATCTTTATGTTTTCTCTCCATTGGTTGGAGTTAAAAGTTTCCAGTTTGTAGTTTAAAGTTTCAGGTTTCAAGTTTGAAGTTGATACTTTATGATTTACACGATCGCCAAAGGTATACACTGTTTTCCCTTCATTCCATTCTCCTTTCTGCTGATAATAATAACAAAGCATATCCGATACAGTACCTAAGTTGTCAGGTATTTTGCTGGGCTTGCCCGTAAATATATACATGCGTTCTTCGGCACGCGTAAACCCAACATACAGCACATTCAAATTATCAAGCAACGATTTGTTTTTCTCGTCAGTATATAATTCTGCATATTCAGTTTCTTCCAGTGTAGCACTCACAGGAACCAATGCAGAAGGCAGGTTGGGAAGTTTATCGTTATGCAAATCAATCCATAAATTATCTTTCCCATTGGT
>CAIQBY010000218.1 GCA_903870175.1 uncultured Bacteroidota bacterium | reverse complement strand
GAGAGTTAACAGGGAGGAAATATATGATATTATAAAGAAGAATTGTAAGTAGATTTTTATTACAACTTTAAATTTAGTACTTATTTAATACCTGTATAAACAACTTCGCTATTAAACCTAAAATCACTTAGCAAGAATTCTAAATGCTTTCAATTTGGGCTCTTTAGGTTTTCTTTTATAGTAAAATAAAAGGTTGTGCCTTCGTCAACAACCGATTCAATCCATATTTTACCACCATGCCGTTCAACAATCTTTTTACAAATTGCTAGACCAATTCCAGTTCCTTCATATTTTTCTTTGGAATGTAATTGTTGAAATATAACAAAGATTTTTTCTGAATAACCTTTCTGAATGCCAATTCCATTATCTTTCACTGAAAATAAATATTCATCGTTTTGTTTTTTCCAGGAGATATTTATTTCAGGGTCTTTCGCACTTCTATATTTAAGGGCATTAACAATAAGGTTCAAAAATAATTGTCCAAGCAATACATAGTCACCGAAAAGAATCGGTAATTCTTCTATATTAATTATTGCATTAGTTTCATTTATCCGATATTGTAAATCTTTCAAAACCTCTTTTAATAATACATTCAAATTAACTGATTCAAAAGGTTTAACTCTGTTAATTCGGGAATATTCCAACAGACTTTGAATTAGTTTTTTCATCCTGTTGCTTCCATCCACGGCATATCCAATAAAGTCGTTGGCATCCTGATCTAATTTATCCTTATACCTGTTTGCAAGCAATTGAACATAACTATTCACCATTCGCAACGGCTCCTGTAAGTCATGTGAAGCCACATAAGCAAACTGTTCCAACTCAGTATTCGAACGGGTAAGTTCTTCAGATTTTTGTTTCAATTCCTCTTCCATTTTTATCCGCTCGGTAATATCATTTGATATGCCAAGTAGATATTGCGGTTTCCCATTATCGTCAAGAAGAGGTATTTTTTTTGTTTCTAAAATTCTTGTTCCTTTATATCTAGTTTCAATTTTCTCTTCCGGAATTTCAAATAACCTTCCGCTTTTTAAAACCTCAGTATCTTTTTGAATAAAAAAATCTGCCTGCTCTTTTGGAAAAAAATCATAGTCGTTTTTGCCTATTAAATCAGTTCGGGTATATCCAATCAAATCCTCACCTGCCTTATTGAACCTTACAAATTTCAATTCTTTGGCATCCTTAATAAAAAGCATATTCGGGATGTTTTCAATAATAGAATTTAAAAAAGCCTGTGAGCGTCTTAATTCTCTTTCAGCATTTTTAATCTCGGTTATATCTCTAGCAAAAGCAATAAATAAATACTTGCCCTTTATAAATGTCGGCGAAACATTAAGTGAAATAAAAAATAATTCGCCCTGTCGATTCATTACTTCTATTTCAAGAGGCTTATTTAAAATATGTTTTTTTCTGCCTACTAAAAAATGTTTAATCCCTTTATTATACGTTTCACGATGAACAATAGGAATAACATAATCCTGAAATGGCTTGCCTAATATCTCACTTGCCTGCCATCCAAAAATCTCTTCTGCTGTCGGGTTCCATCTTTCCACTATGCCTTCCGAATCCATTACCAGAACTGCTTCCGGAGCATTATCAAAAATGGTTTGAATTTGCTGTTCGCTATCCTGCAAGAGAGTATTAATTATTTCCAAATCTTCAATATACTTTTTTTCAGCGGATATGGAATATTGTAACTCTTCGCCCAGTGTATTCAAGCCGGCAGCAATAGCATCTATTTCATCAGCCCGTTCGCTTATCGGAGCTTTCTCTGCAAAATTCATCACAGTGTATTTCAATAATACATTAAAAATGTTATCTATTCTTTTCTGATAATCTTCCACTTCTTTCAGCGTAGTATTCAATTTAGTTTTGCGTTCTTCTGCCAATATTTTTAATTCGTCATGTGCAAGTTGCAACTCTTCTGCTGACTTTTTACGTTCCGAAAGAGCTGCTCTCAATACTAAAATTGTTATGCTTATTATTGTTACATACAATTGCGAAGAAATAAATGATTCGCTTATAGATTCGGTTGAGAACGGTCCTAAATTTTTAACCGTTCCTAAATAGGCTAAAATGGACGAAAGTGCAAGTGCCGTTACTACTTCTCGCTGCCTGAAACGAAAAGCAGCCCACAACAAAATCGGCAAAGTAAAGTATGATTTCCTAAATTGTAATATTGTTGGAAACCATCCCAAAAAGATAAGTCCACCTATTAAAAAAACTAATAGATATAAAATAAATGAAAGGGCTAAATACCTTTTAGTTGACTCGTCATTATAACTGTTTCCCCAGCCTATCAATAAAGGAACAAAAAGGAATACGCCCGAAACTTCGCTTATCCAGCTCGAAAACCATAGATTAGGATGATTAATTCTTGATTGCAGTCCTATAACATCAATTGTTCCGGCATTTATAGTTGCAGTTATCAGGCAAATAAACATTATGATAAATGCAAATCGAAACACATCCTGAGATCTTTCAAAAGGATTGACATTATTACATAATCTTTTAATTAAATAATTTCCCAGGAGTGCCTGAGAAGTCGTACCAATGCTAATCAGAATAGAAGATATATAAACAGTAGACGTTGGTAAACTAACATCAGGATAGAATAAAACAAAGTTATAGATAAATGCACCTGCCAATATTCCGGGCCAAACGAAATTGCCTAGTAGAAGAACAGCAGCCAAAGCCACACCCGAAGCGGATACTAATGTGATAACATTGTCGTTTCCTATTGCAAGCCAAAAGCCATCCTGCCCGACAAAAAAATAGACCGATGCCACTACAAGCATCAGCATTATTTTATTTACTACTGAGTAAGATGTTATCTGTAATTTCATTCTAAATAAAGAAGTTTAATTTCCTGGTATCCACTCGTTTCTCTAACCTTACAAATATTTTTTTAACCATTCTTTAGCCTCGTCTTCATTATCGAACATTTTCGTGGCGTAAGGATTCTGTTTCAAATTAAAAAACAAGTTTGCCATCATTCGTCCAAGTGGAGTTTTTGAAACCATTGCAATAGCTACTGCGATTTTAGGAAACTCGTTTGTTACATAATCTCTTATTTCTTTTGAAGAATAGGATACATTAGAAAAATCATGGAGGATACTTACCTTTTTTCCTTGCAAGCGTTCAATAAAATACTCGGTGAATTCTTTCACATCTTTCAGATTCGTCAAATCATTTGAAATGGACTTGGCACAAAGAATCCCATTGGAGTCGAACCAGAAAATATGTTTTTTGAATATAATTAACTCGGCATCTTTAGGCGGTGCAATCACGGCGATGAATAACTTTGATTTATTAAGTAAAATTATTCCGAAGGAGGTAACTGAACTATTGTAAGCCAGAAATCTTCTATTGATCTTACCACATTAATAAATTGTGAAAAATCAACAGGCTTTGTTATATAGCAGTTCGCGTGATTATCATACATCTTCAGTATATCTGCCTGTGCATCTGAAGTAGTAAGTACAATAACCGGAATTCGTTTTAAATTAGGTTCATTTTTAATATGTGCCAGCACTTCACG
>CAIQBY010000217.1 GCA_903870175.1 uncultured Bacteroidota bacterium | reverse complement strand
GATGTAGGTGTTGTTATGGTTACTCCTGCACAACCACTTGTACATGTCCATGCGCCTGTTCCTGTTGCCGGATTACCTCCTGAATTAGGGCTGTTCCCTGCTAGTGTGAATGAACCGCTATTGCATTGTGCCTGATTTGTGCCTGAAGTAGCTGTTACTGAAGCGTCATTAGTCAAAGTTACATTACTTGTTGTGCTGCAAACTCCGTTAACTATCGTCCAGCTTAATGTGGCTGTAGTTCCTGCAGGTACTGCCGTTACTGTTGATGTTGCTGAATGTATGCTTGTTATTGTAGCTGTGCCGCTTACTACAGCCCAGGTTCCTGTTCCTACCGATGCTGCATTGCCTGCAAGAGTGAAACTGCCATTGTTACACTGTGCCTGATTTGTGCCTGCATTGGATGCTGTAGGTGCTGTATATATTGTTATAGTATCTTTAGCTTTTGTGAAGCCACTTGTACTTACACAACCTAAATCATCTGTAACTGAAACAAGAGTATAAATAGTTGTAGAAGTAACCGGAGTAGTAAACGTTGCAAAAGCAACGCCAGTGGAATCGTTTGTTGAAGTACGGTTTGAAACTCCATCGCTATATATAATTGTAAACGGCGAAACAGATAAGGTATCAGTATAAGTAAGCGTTCCTGCACCGGAAGTACAAAATGGTCCGTTGGCATTTATAATACCGGCAGGCAGCGGACTTATATTCATTGTTGTGGTGTCGAAAGCAGTTGTTGCAGTTAAACAAGTTCCGCCGGTAACAGTAATGATAACTTTCACCAAATCATTGTCATTTAAAGTACTTGTAGTATAAGTAGTAGCAGCACCTGTTTGTTTGGAAACACCATTAACGAGAAACTGATAGTTGCTAACTGTTCCTCCGGAAAGACTACTTGGTGTACCTATGAACACTACTGTACTTCCTGCACAACTTGGATTGGTACCTGTTGTTAAATCAAGACTTACTAATGGAGTAATGTTAGGATTCACTGTCATTGTGATTGTATTGGAAGTAGCTGTGGTAGCTGACAAACAAGAGCCTCCTGTAACAGTAATAATGCAAGTAACTAAATCACCATTTGCCAAGGTGGTATTTGTATATGTAGTTGCAGTACTGCTTTGAACTGAACTTCCATTGACATTGAAGTTATAATTAGAAACAGTACCTGAGTTCAAATTAGCTGCTGTAGCAGTAAATGTAATACTTGAACCGGAACATTCGGGATTAGCACCTGTAGTAACAGCAATAGTAACGGTTGGTGTAGCACTTGCCGCAACAAGTGTAGTTGCAGTATTGTTTGCACTTATACTGGAAGTACAGGTACCTGAATTAATTTGTGTGATTGTTATTAAAGTACTGCCATTGCTTGCCAAGTTGGATGTAGTAAAAGATCCGCTTCCTGCTGTGGTTACATTCATACTTGTTACAAGCGCAGTTGCTGTATTTGGAGAGCCTACATTATAAGTAACCGAATATAAATTTACAGGAAGATTTGCAGTATTGGCTGTAACATTTACAGTAGCTGCTGTTCCAGAACAGATACCGGATGTAGAAGTGGTTAAAAGACTATAGGTAGGACAAGTTCCATTGGCACACATATTAAAATATCCTAAAGAAGAAATAGCGTTTGAATTTAAAATAGATGCTCCAGAAACAGTTCCTCCTATTGAATTATAAGTTCCCGCCTGTCCTGAACTCTGCCCGACTACATGGTTAACTCCCAATCCTGTTTGACGGGCAAGAGATATACTTCCTGTGAATGTTCCTGAATTAAGCGTTGTCTGCCAATACTCAGTGTGACTAAGTGCGAGAATAGGTGAATTAAATGTTCCGGGAGTTCCAGGGTCAGTATTAAATGCCTGCACTGTGATTACAGGTGATGATGATGCTGTAGTTGCTATTGTAAAAGGGAAATAATTAGTACTTGTTGCACCAACAGGAAACACATACGTTCCTGTTCCGATAGACCATTTTACGGGACCATTAATAAATGTTGTGGTTGTACCTGTTGATATTGCTGTTGTAGCGGTATTCTGTACCGTTAATAAGTTGGTAGAAGTTGTAGTAAACAATCCTGATGTTAATGTAAGTTTACTTGCAGAAGTAAGTGTACGTGCCGAGTTTAGTGATACTCCATTACTGTTATTAATTATAACACCTCCTGAACCTGCAAATGAAGCAGGAAATTCAGTGCCTGTAGTTTGTGCCGATGTTCCTTTATATTGCAATGTTGCAGAAGCACCGTAAGCCAATGCTCCCGAGCCTGATGTTGTAAGCGTTGTTGTTCCTTCCATTGAAAGAACAGCATTTACAGTAACTGTAACGCCTGTAGGAATATTTTTTGCTCCTGATGTTGTAAGTGTAAGATTGTTAAAAGTAGTAGTAGCAGCAATTGATTGTGCTGTGCCTCCAAAAATAACAGTACTTGTTCCTGCACTGAATACTGAACCAGTGCCGTTCCATGCCGATGTTGCAGATGAATTTACATTTATAATACTTGCAGTACCAAGCAGTGTACCTGCTGTTAATGTTACGTTACCGGTAAAAGTATGTGTATAGGAAGCTAAATCCAATGTACCACCGGAACCGTTTATAGTAAATGCTGCACCATTGATAGCACCTCCCATTGTGGCAGTACCGCCTGTTTTTGTCATTGATACAGTTCCAGTGGTTGTGAATCCGGCAATGGATTGTGTTGCATTACCTGTAATGGTAACACCTCCCGAGCCGGATGTAAACACTCCCGTTCCACTGATAGTAAAATTACCTCCTAAAGTAAGCAAATTTGCTCCCGGTGTTAAAGTAGCACCGCTATTAATTGTTAGCGGAACACTTGTATTTAATACTGATGCGCCGGGCATTGTGATGGCACCCGTACTTTTTATTATGATACCTCCAGTGGCTGCAAAAGGCGTTATCCATTCTTCGGTACTTGCAGTACGTGCTGTGGTTGTATTATATTGAAGTGTTGCACTTGCACCATACGTTACTACTCCCGTAGTTACCGTTATTGTTGCCGTGCCTTCCATAGAAAGAACTCCATTTACAGTTGGTGTTGTTGAAAATGTTTTTACTCCCGAAGTGGAAAGTGTAAGATTCAAATAGGTGGCAACTTTTGCTGTTTGTGCTGCACCATTATAATTAACGGTGTTTCCGGCAGCGCTTGCTGATAAAGTGGTAATAGTAGCAGTACCGGTAATATATAAATAAGCATTTGTACCTTGCGTTAAAGTTCCTGCTCCTGTAAGTGCTGTGCTTACTGTTAATGTGGTTGAAATATTATTCGTGTATGTGCCCGTAACAGCCATTGATTTAATAGTAGTAGCAGTAGATCCGCTTAATGTTTTGGTTGCTCCTGAAAAAGTATGAACGCCTGTTCCTACGCCGGTATATGTAGTAGCATTATTGGTGAAGTTCCCCGCGAAAGTAAATTTATCATTGGCTCCATTACCTGATGCAAGCTCTGTCCAGGTGGCGCCGCTGTTAAGTGTTACATCACCTGTAAAAGTAATGGTTCTGGATGTTCCGCTTGTGGAACCAAAAGCTATTGTTCCTGTAATTGAAGAGGTAGTTGTTACTGTAAAATTACGATTGACCTGCAACTTAGAGCCGCTGTTTATCACAAGGCTATTGCAGGTGGTAGTTGATGAAATAGTTACAACGCCTGTGCCTGTGGTAGCAATCACCACAGCATCTGTAGATGCAGGAACTACACCGCCTACCCACGTTGATGTTGAACTCCATGTACCGCCGGCTGCTGTGGATGTTCGGGTGGTTGCATGTGAAACTAGTGTAAACAACAGCGCCAATAAAACCATTGTAAATGGTTTCATTGACCTTATGATAAAGTTGCTTCTGTTATAACTTCCTGATGGTGATGGTAATTTTTGATTCATTTTTTTGTTATTATTTTATTATTTGTAATTGCGTTTGATGTTTTTATGTAATACTATTTATAAATTGTTTGTCATACAAACTATGACACGAAATATTTTATGCAAAGATATACTAAAAATTTCCAATAATAGCAATGACATAATTCATTTCGTCTACTTATTATTAAAAATCTTTTTATTTATTTTTTGTCAAAATTAGTTTTTGAAATTATTTAATTTAAAGTTAATTGTTGAAATTAACTATTTTCGGGTTTAAAAGTTCAAATTAAAGGTTAAAGTATTTCCTCTCTTTTACGCAAAGCTTAATAAATGGTTACAAATCGATTTTTATAATATTGTTAATTAAAATGCAAATTTAGAATAATTAATCAGATTTGCAACTTTAGAAGAGCTTTTTTTACTAACAACTGTCTACTGATATAAAAAGAAAATAAATTTCTTTTTTATATTATTTTGTTATGCATGAATACGTTAATCAATTAACATTACCCGAAGAACCATTTTGAGTATAGTATAAAGTGTCGAAAACAAAAAACTCCTGTTGGAAATACCAACAGGAGTTTTTTAATTTGATTACTGACTAATTATTATTATTTAAAACTTTCGACTATATCATTTATAAGTTAGCCGCCAATCACAAAACCAAACTATTCGATTACAATCTTTTTAGTCATCACGTTTTTATATTCGTCAATTATCTGAACGAAATAAATGCCTGAAGCAATATTACCTTTTTCGATAACTATACTTTTGGAACCATTCATAATTAGTGATTTTATTTCATTTCCGATTACATCAATTATTCTTATGGAAGTATTTTTCTGTATTTCCGAAAAGCTTATTGTTGTTTGCAAACTGAATGGATTAGGTGCAATAACAATGTTATTAGAAAAAGAAGATGTAGCGATTCCAACACTGCATTGGCTAACAGTAATAGCTGCTGAATCTTCGCGAACACAGGCACCACTGGAATAGGTATAAGTAATAAAAAATGTTCCTGCGCCGGAAAGTGTAGGATCGAATGAGTTTGAATTAACTCCTGTTCCACTATAATTACCACCTACAGGAGTTCCACCGCTTAAAGTGAAAGCAACAGCATTGGCACATACTGTTCCGAAAGGTGCGACTGTAACAACAGGAATAGAATTACCGACAACATTTAAAGTACTTGGTGTACTTGATCCGCAGCCATTATCTGCCGTTACTGAAATCAAACCGCTTGTTGCAGCTGCTGTAGCAGTAATTGTATTGGTACTGGATGTACCTGACCAGCCTGAAGGAAGTGTCCACGTATAACTTGTTGCATTAGGGTCGTTGGTTACGGCGTAAGCTGTAGAAGAACTGTCGCAAAGATGTGTGACGCCAAGCATTGAATATGGCTGTGCAGGAGGAATACCAAGGCTCACATTCAATGTTTGGGGAGAACTGCTGCCGCAATTGCTGTTTGCAATAACTGTAATGGTTCCTGCATTAGTGCCTAATGTAGTATATATACTGTCTGTGGTTGATGTGCCCGACCATCCTCCCGGTATTGTCCAGGTATAGGATGTGGCATTGGGATCATTAATAACGGTGTAAGAAGCGTTTCCGCTGCAAACTGTTGATGGACCGGAAATAGCAGCAGGAGTAGCGGCTGACGAACCCGAAGCAACAGCAAGTGTCTGTGCTGTACTGCTTCCGCAGGCATTATCTGCTGTTACAGTTATTGTTCCGCCGGCAGTGCCTGAAGTAGTATTAATACTGTTAGTTGAACTTGTTCCCGGCCAGCCGGCAGGTAATGACCATGTGTATGAAGCAGCGCCGTTTACAGGTGCTACCGAATAAGATGTAGCTGTGGTAGCACATAATGAAGTACTTCCGGAAATAGCAAGTGGTGTTGACGGGATTGAAGTAACCGATATTGCAAGTGTCTGAGCGCTGCTGCTTCCGCATCCATTGTTTGAAACTACGGATACCGTTCCTCCTGTATTTAATGTAGCCACATTGATACTGTCTGTAATGCTGCTGCCCGACCATCCTCCCGGTATCGTCCAGGTATAAGAAGCGGCATTGGCTGCTGCGCCCACATAATATAACTGTGAAGTACCTGCACAGATTGAATTATTACCTGCAATAGCAGAAGGAAAGGCAGGAAGCGGATTAACGGTGATGCTCTGTGTCTGAGCGGTACTGCTTCCGCAGGTATTATTTGCAGTAACTGAAATTGTTCCGCTTGCACTGCCAACTGTAGGCGATATGCTCGGAGTAGCTGATGTACCCGACCATCCGCCAGGCAATGCCCATGTGTAAGAAGTGGCACCTGTAACTGCTCCTACTGAAAAAGTCTGTGCCGAACTCTCACAGATAGTTGTATTGCCGCTAATAGCGGCAGGCATTGCCGGAGCAGTGTTTATTGCAATGGTAGTGGATTGTGATGCACTGCTGAAACAAGCGTTATTGGCTATTACCGATATTGTTCCTCCGTTTACATCTGCTGTAGTGCTTATGCTGTTGGTAGTGGATGTACCTGTCCATGTTCCGGGTATTGTCCATGTATAAGATGTAGCTCCGGCTATGGGCGTTACACTGTATGTATTAACGGAGTTGGCACACACTGTAGTGCTGCCCGCAATGGAAGGCGGCTGCGCAGGAGTGGTGGTTACTGTATAGCTGGATGCTGAAGTGGCTGTACCATTCGAATTAGTAACTGCTACAACACCGGTGCCCGAACTGCCTACTACTGCAACTATCTGTGTAGCAGTATTGGAAGTGATGGATGCTACCGGCACTCCGCCGATTGTTACTGCTGTGGCACCTGCTAAACTTACTCCATTGATAGTAATAGTAGAACCCGGACAACCGCTTGAAGGTGAAAAGCCGGATACGGAGAACGTTGGCACTGCAGTACCGTTGAATATTACGTTCTTGATAAATGCATTTACTGTGGAGCCTCCAAATTCATCATCAAATTCTATTCTCCAATAAAGTGTTTGTCCACTGTTAATTGTATGCGTGAAAGAAATGGGATAATTGGTAAAAGTGAAAGAACCTGCGCCGGCAGTTGCATCCACATACATTTGCGTAAAGTTTATATTATCTGTTGAATAAAAAACAATAAAATCAGCAGAACCGTGAATGGCACAATTTAAAAATGCTGATTCAGCCTCCAGCGAAACACTTGTAATATTCAAGTAATAACCTGCTGCAGGTGCAAAACTGCCGGCAAAATAATGTGTAGGCGGATTAGGTAAGTCGGATGGATACGCTCCCGAAATCCAGTTGGATGCAGAATAGCCACCACCGCCACAGGCTCTGTAAATTAAACTTGATGCACCTGCAATTGTTAAATTAGCACCACTCACATTTGCCGCCAAAACAGGAACCACAGAATTAGTAGATGCCCATGTAGCTAATGCCTGTCCTTTAACGGATAAAGCAGAAAAAGAAAGTATGCCAACGCATAAAAGAGATTGAATTTTTGTAATTTTTTTCATTAATTCAATTTTTGTTTAATGTTTAATACAATTATAATAGTCAGCAAAGATATATATTTATTAATGAAAAAAATAAGAGTGCTGGCCTTTTGTATTTATTTATATTGAATTTTTTAATTCATTTGATTGGAATTGGAACGCTGATATGTTAAGATTGGTTATGATTAAGCAGGATTTCTTTTTGATTTTCAATTATGATATTTACCTTCGGTAATTATGCGTATAACGGCTATTCCTTTATCTGCAATACATTTGATTGGAATTGGAACGCTGATATGTTATGTCCTTCGATAGTTCGACAAGCTCACTACAGGCGGAGCTCAGGATGACAATTGGTTATGATTAAACAGGATTTCTTTTTGATTTTCAATTATGATATTTACCTTCGGTAATTATGATTGATAATAATAATCAATAATCGGTAATCAATATTCTATATTCAATACCACTAATATCTCCTTTTCAACTTCCTATAATCGATCCAGTTTTTTATACGTTTTAAATTAAACAGCTTTTCAACCTTCTTCCTCAATGGAGCATAAACATCGAATTTCAAACCACCGAAAAGTTTTATTATTCTATAGTTGAAGATATCATCAAGCTTTTCCGAAATATGATTCATATTGATGAGTATGCTTCGTGTTATTTTAAGCAAACCATTTCCTTTTAATAACTTTTTGAGCTGTTTCAGGCTTCTGGGGCTGGTGTATACATCTTTGTGAATATCGGTTATGTCGCAACCGTTTTTGGTACTTGATAAAAACAGGATGTCTCTTATCAATATTTCTATTTTTCCTGTTTTGGTAAACAAAAAAATAGAAGTAACACGTTCGTAGCTTAGGCTAGTCATATAGATTGATTAAATTAGTTTCGACTTTTAAAAAATGTGGAGAATGTTCTCCTTCTTTCCTCTTTCAAAATTTCATGGCTGTTTAATTGCCATAAATTTTATCCCTTTATCTACTTCACTTTTAATGCAACCTGCATTATTTGCTATGCTTATTCTTTTTTATTAATGTTTAAAAAAATGGAACGCTGATGAAACTGATGTTTATTATTAAATTTGATTAACACAAATATTAAAATCTATGTGCCTTATTTAAAAAAATGGAACGCTGATGACGTTGTCCTTCGATAGTTCGACAAGCTCACTACAGGCGGAGCTCAGGAAGACAATTTTTATGATTAGTATGATGTTTAAAATCATTTTTAATCCGCACCATCTGCGTCATCTGCGTTCCATACTCACTATTATCTAATTATACGGAACATAAATTCCAATCGGGTCGCTGGTTATTCCGGGACCGGCATATCCATTAGCAATTACGAAGAAATTTGTCAACACTCCCGGAACCAGAAAATCAGAAATTATCTGTGTTGCAGTACCTGTTTTAGTGTTCCAGGTAGCTTTATCATAATCGCCAACTCCATAAAAAATTGTATAATTCTTTGCATAAGCCATCTTCTCAATAACCACCTTAATTTTCCCCTTTCCTGACTTTGCAGAAAGTTTGAAAACACAGGCACCAAGTTGTTTTTTGTGTACATACCCTTTTTTACGGGTAGCGATGCTCGTGAGACCGAACAGTTTAATATTCCCTAATGACAAAGCTGCGCAACTATAAGCAATAAGCATAAAATTCTGGCGAAGCTGTTTGGCATATACTTTTATGTCAATTTTTTGCGAACTGGTAAGGTCTTTGGTAGCAATGCTTACCAGTGCAAATAAATTATCATAGATGTCGGATACAAAGCTCACGGATGGTGAGCAGGTGGAGAATTCAGGAATTGCCGATATTCTGGTAAGACCGTCAGCTATTGCTTTACAGAGCGAAATTAATGAAAGGCTGTAAAGCTTTGGCGCTGGGATGATACTCGCGAAAGCACCGGGAGGAGTAGCAGCCAACGCCTTGTTTGCCGCTTTGGTTTCCGACACTATTTTAGCTTTCTCTTTCAAGGTAAGCCGTTTCGGTTTTTCCTCCACCACTTTTTCTTCCTTCACTTTTTTGCCTGCCAATAAAGACAGCAGTACAATTAGAAATACTCTGATAGAGATTTTTTTGAATGATGTCCTTTCTTCATCCGGAGAGCGGAGGACTTTTCTCTCACCTGTATTGCTTCCGGCTATCGCCTTAGAATCAGGTTTTAATTGTTTATTTTTTTTACTCATTTTTCTGCCTTGTTATTTTAAGGCGGTGCAATGATATTACAAAATTTTTTAATAAATCCAAATCCAATCGTCAAAATATTATTTGGGTCTAAAGTACCCGAAATTTTGAAAAATAACGCTCGAAACCATTGCCGATAAAGCAAACCATTTTTTAAAATCGTGGTTATTTTTTTTCTTTTCATTGACGTTCAGAGGCATTAGTAACTAAATATCACCCTGTTTCTCAATTTTAACTGCAGTGTTTAAAATAAAACAGTCAACTTTCAGAACAAAACAGTCAACCTGCAAAGTGCATATTGACTGTTTTGAAACAAACATTGACTGTTTTAGAAAATACATTGACTGTTTTGAATCAAACACTGACTGTTTTGAAAAATATAATGACTGTTTCAATAAAAACATTGACTGTTTCAAATCAAACACTGACTGTTTCAAAAAAAAGATTGCTCCTCACAAAGTGAAACTGACTGCATGAGTAAATTCATTGACTGTTTCAATTCAAACACTGACTGTTTTAATAAAATAAATGACGTGTTTTGAGAACTAATACCTCCCATAATGAAATTTATTGCTGCCCATACCTATATATAAGGTATAAAAACTACTCTACTGCTTCCCTCCTATTAATATATGCTTTCTTTTTCCCATTTATCACACTATATATATTGTACTATAGATATCATTAATATGTATACAATAACATTTATAAAAGTAGTTGACATCTTTCAGTCTATAACATCAGTATTTTTTACTTATCATTTGAGATTGTTCATAAGGTGTGGGGAAAAGAATAATAATAAAGAGTTGTGGGCAATTTTTATTTTGAGTTGTTATTAATAATTTAGTACTATTGTAGTTGCAGATATTTGTTAGGTATAAGATATATTGAGAAAGTGCACACCTTGAACTAAAGACATAAGCTAATGACACCAAAAGAATATAAATATGAAGTAGCATTTTCTTTCCTACAGAAAGATGAAAAAATTGCATATGATATTAACGACCATATTTCAGACCGACTTTCAACTTTTATTTATTCAAAGAAACAAGAAGAACTTGGTGGAACTGACGGAGAAAAAAAATTTAATGAAGTATTTTACGAGGAAGCAAGGATTGTTGTTATTCTATATCGTGATGGTTGGGGACAAACTGCTTGGACAAGTATTGAAGAAACAGCAATTAAGAATAGAGCATTTGGTAAAGATTGGCACTTCTTATTTTTAATAAATCTTGACAGCAAATCCACTTTACCAAAATGGATACCTATGTCTTATATTTGGCTGGACTACGAACGTTACAAAACAGAAGGTGCTATTGCTGTGATAGAACAGAAGGTTAAAGAACAAGGCGGACAAGTAAGACCTGAAACAATTAAAGATAGTGCTGACCGCCTTAAACGACTTCGTTTAGCAGAAAAAGAAAGAGAAGAATTTCTCCGAAGTAATGAAGCGACCCATAATGCAATTGCCGAATTAAAAATAATTATGGATAAACTTCCTGAAATAAAAAAAGAGATTGAAGACCCAACTACAAATTTAATGCTCGGAACAGGGCAAGATAGAGGTATGTATGAATTCGGTTATCATAACTTTTACCTTTGTTTTTTTTGTTCACGAATAGATTATGGACTTGCTGGGCAATTAAAAATTTCTCTTTATGAAAAAAGTGGACACAAAGGTTTTGACTATAAAGAAAATATTCTTAAACAATCAGTTTATAAGTTTGACAGAGATTTAATAGGTAATAATGGATGGAGTAATTATGACACTGGGAAAGATTTTATTACAACAAACGAATTAATAGACCATTGGGTAAAGAAGTTTATTGAAGATCTTGGAAGAAGAAAAAAGAACAGCCGATAAAAGGAAGTTATCAGTAACCATTGCAAAACCCGAACCTAGTTTGTAAACGAAACGAACTTGACAAAAAATAGATGAAAAAAATATTACTACTTATAATTATTTTAGGTTTGTTTCAGCAGTTCTCCTTTGCACAGAATAAAGAAACTGTAACAATCACTTCTAAACTAATAGGCTCATCTGATGACAAAGCAACTAAAGCCTATATTGATTCTCTGAATTTGGAACAATCAAAATTCAAAGAAGAACATTCTGATTTAGGTATAAACCAAAAAAAAATTAATTTATATATTGATAATCTAAATTTAAAAGTAAATTGTGATACTATACTTTACAATTCTATACTTCAATCTGTTTGTGATAGTTTACCATTTTATATTACAGATGAAATGGCTAATGGAAACACTAATTTATATTACTCCAAACTTTATACATTAATAGCACAGACTTCAAAATCTTTAGCAATCGCAGTAAAATGTGGTGGTAAATACAATATTGAGATTGCAAAATACATTTTAGGAATACTTTATAATATCAAAGCAACGAGAGCTTATTTTGAAATTAAGATTAATGATGCAAAATTCTCTTATACAAATCACAACTTTAATAAAAGGCGATTTGGTTGGACTACAACAAACAATTTGATAAAGCTTACAGTTGAAGAGTTAGAGCTTTCAACGAAAACAATTGACACGGCATACACATTCATCGGTTTATTTGGCGATAACAATTTTAAATTTATCCGACACGAGATTTATAGAAAATACAAATTTCCAAGTATGCTATTTGTTACAATGGAGAATAGAGATATATCAATTCGCATAAAAGCAGCTTCGGAAGAAAAGAAAAAGGATACACTTTCCATTGAAAAAGCCAAACAGGTGAAGAAAACAATATTGGCAAGTGTAATCGCTTTACTCTTTGTTGTATTAAGTGTTTTTGCAATATTCTATTTTTTGCGAACAAAGAAATTACTAAAGTTGATTACAATACAAAAGCAAATTGTAGAAGAGAAACAAAAAGAAATACTTGACAGTATAGAATACGCTTTGCGAATACAAACCGCCATCCTCCCACCACAGAAAATAGTAAAACAATATTTAGAAAACTCATTTATACTTTACAAACCAAAAGATATAGTAGCAGGAGATTTTTATTGGATGGAGCAGGTTCAATTAGCTGATGATTCAATTAGCTTATTAGCTAATGAAGAAAATAAGCACAATGCCTCATCTTCACATCAGCTAATTAATCCATCAGCTAATCAGCTAATTCTCTTCGCTGCCTGCGATTGTACTGGTCACGGAGTACCGGGCGCAATGGTTTCGGTGGTTTGTCATAATGCGCTTAATAGGGCTGTGCGTGAATTTGGTTTAACACAGCCAGCAGCCATACTGGATAAAACAGCAGAAATAGTAATAGAGAACTTTAGTAAAAGTGAAGAAGATATAAAAGATGGAATGGATATTTCGCTTTGCAGCTATAATACCAAAACAAAAGAACTGCAATGGGCTGGAGCGAATAATCCACTTTGGATAGTGAAACGAGTGGAGAGTGAAGAGTTGAGAGTTGACAGTAACTCTCCACTATCAACTCTCCACTATCAACTAATCGAAACCAAAGCCGACAAACAACCTATTGGAATGAATGAAGACAGTAAACCATTTACCAATCATACTTTCACTTTAAACAGCGGTGATACCATCTATCTTTTCACAGACGGTTTCGCAGACCAGTTTGGCGGCGATACAGGCGAAAAGAAACTTACCCGCAAACGATTTAAAGAATTGCTGTTATCTATTCAAAACAAATCATTAGCCGAACAATGTATTGCATTGGATAACTTTATAGTTGATTACCGAAAACAAGTAGAACAGATAGATGATATACTGGTTATGGGGGTGAGGGTTTAATAAGAATTAAAAATTTAAATTACAAAATGAAAAAAGCAGTACTTCTTATCCTTTTGTTTATTTCCTATCAACATTATTCTTTTGGTCAAAATAAAGTTTATGACTCTTTAGAAACTATTATTAACAATGAAAAGTACGATACAGCAAAAGTTGAAAAAATACACGATTTAACAATAATTTACTTTCTTCAGAATAATAATTTTACAGATGCTTTAACTTATGCAGAAAGAGGCTTAGCATTAGCTGAAAAAAATAAATATAAAACAGGAATAGTAAAATTAACCATTTTAATCGGGATAATTTATGGAGATGAATCTAAGGAATCTAAACAATTAGATTATTTTATTTTAGCATTACAGCGTGCAGAAAAATTTGGTAATAATGAACTAACTGATTTTTGTCTCTTGCAGTTGGCAGGTTTTTATGCAGACAATCCTAAAAAATCACTTAGCTTTAACTTACAACGGTTAAGGAATAACGATAAAAAACTTTTGGATGGAATAGAATTTCTTTATTTATCGTTAGCCCGATGTTATAACAATCTGAACAATCAGGATAGTTCATTATATTTTTACACTAAGGCATCTGCAATATTTAAAGCTAAAAAAGATTACAGGCAGTATGGCCCATTATTAGAAGCAAATTCAGATATCGCTGATAAATTAATTAAAAATAAGCGATACACTGAAGCGTTGGATATGTTAAATGAAACTATAACTTTTTGCAATAAAAATAATGATGACTATAAAAATGAGGAATCATATGCATTAATTTCTATCGGGGAAATCTATTTTACATTGAACAAGGATAATGAAGGTTGGGAATATTTATTTAAGGCATTAACTTTGGCTGAAAATTGGAAAGAACCAGTGAATTTATCCTCTATAAATTCACTAATTTCCACTCATTATGTAAAAGAAAAAAAACTTAATAAAGCATTGGAATATGCCAAACAATCATTAAAATATGCCAAAGAATCTAAACTTCTTCGTTTCATTGCTGATTCGGAAAAAAGTCTTAGTGATATTTATTTCAAAATGAATGACGGGATAAATGCATTGGAGCATTATAAAAAATATACGGAAACGAAAGACAGCATGAATACAGAAGAGAATATAAAAAAATTAACCCGTACAGAAATGAATTTTGAGTTCAGTAAAAAACAAGCAGCGGATAGTATCAAACTTGAAGCCGAGAAAAAAATTATTGATTCAAAGTTTGAAAAAGAAAAAACACAACGATATGCGTTGTATGGAGGTTTGGCATTTATGATTTTACTTACCGGTATTAGTTATAGGAATTTTAAACGTAAACAAAAAGATAATGTGATAATTACTGAACAAAAACATGTTGTAGAACAACAAAAAGAAATAGTAGAAGAAAAACAACGTGAAATACTTGACAGCATAGAATATGCTTTGCGCATTCAAACCGCCATCCTCCCACCTACCCGTATAGTAAAACAATATCTTGAAAACTCCTTTATACTTTATAAACCAAAAGACATAGTAGCAGGCGATTTTTACTGGATGGAGCAGGTTCAATTAGCTGATGATTCAATTAGCTTATTAGCTAATGAAGAAAATAAGCACAATGCCTCATCTTCACATCAGCTAATTAATCCATCAACTAATCAGCTAATTCTCTTCGCCGCCTGCGATTGCACAGGACATGGTGTGCCGGGCGCAATGGTTTCGGTTGTATGCCATAATGCACTTAACAGAGCTGTTAGAGAATTTGGATTAACACAACCTGCTGCTATACTTGATAAAACAGCAGAAATAGTAATAGAGAATTTCAGTAAAAGCGAAGAAGATATAAAAGATGGAATGGATATTTCTTTGGTAAGTTTAAAGTATTCAAGTCAAAATTCAAAAATTGAAATAGAATGGGCAGGAGCAAATAATCCACTCTGGATATTACGTAATACTTCCTCGACGCTCGACACCCGTCCATTGTCCCTCCTTGAAGAAACCAAAGCTGACAAACAACCTATTGGAATGAATGAAGATAGCAAACCATTTACAAATCATAGTTTCATTTTAAACACTGGTGATACTGTTTATCTTTTCACTGATGGTTTCGCTGACCAGTTTGGCGGTGAAACAGGTGAAAAGAAACTGACTCGTAAACGATTTAAAGAATTACTTTTATCAATTCAAAATAAACCAATGCCTGAACAGTGTATTACATTGGATTCATTTATTGTTGATTACCGAAAACAAGTGGAACAGATAGATGATATACTTGTGATGGGGGTGAGAGTGTAAAGAAATGAGATTCCTCACTTCGTGTCGGAATGACAATATTTGTGTTGTTATTGGAGAGAGAAGGCGGCTTCGCTGCCTTCTCTCTCCTCCTCCGCAACAAAAGATCTGTCATCCAGAGCGAAGCGAAGGATCTAAAAAAAGAGTGATGAATAAATAAAACAAATGAAAAAATTACTACTTCTTATACTTATCGTTTTTGCTAGCGCAGCGAAGCAATCTCATGCACAAACCAAAAAGATGGATTCCCCCAGCACCCGCTAAGCTGACGGGAAGGAAAGTGCGAAGGTGCTTAGTGTGTATGTAAATTGTAAGTTTTACTTACATAAATAAAAACAGGCAACCGAAAACTGAATAGAGTAGGATTAAAGAAGAAGAAAACAAAAAAATTACCCGATACCAGGAAGTAAAGATTAACGACCTACAGCCAAATTAATCAAAACGAAAATTGCAAACACCACTGAAGCAACACCATTGGTGGTAGCAAAAGCAAGTGTTACTTTGCTCAAATCATTCGGCTTTACCAAAGTATGCTGATAAATAAGCAAGCCAATAAACAACACAGCACCTACCCAATACCAGATATTAAAATGAGCATAAAATCCAGCATATATTACAAAAGCAGCACTTATTAAATGCAACGCATTGGAAAGCATCAAAGCACCTTTTTTACCCAGCCGAACAGGAATCGATTTTAAATTCTTTGATTTATCGAACTCTTCATCCTGCAGTGCATAAATAATATCGAAGCCGCTAACCCAGAATAAAACTGCAAAAGAAAAAAAGAGAGGAAGAATATTAAACTTGCCTGTTACTGCAAGATAAGCACCAATGGGAGCTAACGACAAACCGACACCTAATATTAAATGGCATAAAGCAGTGAATCGTTTGGTGAGGCTATAGCCAAGAATTACAACAAGTGCTACCGGTGAAAGGTAGAAACAAAGTGAGTTGATAAAAAAAGTGGTGGCAATAAATAAAAGACAGCTTAAGATTACAAAAAGCAATGCATTGGTTGGTTTTATAATGCCTGCCGGGATTTCACGAACGGCTGTGCGTTCATTTAATTCATCATATTTTCTGTCAATAAATCTGTTGAATGCCATAGCGGCACTGCGGGCAAATACCATACATAATATTACACAGGCAAACAATCTGATATCGAAATGCGCCTGAGTATAAGTGATTGCCAGAAAATAACCAATGACAGCAAATGGCAAAGCAAAAAGTGTATGACTGAATTTTATTAAAGATAAATAATTATGGACTGTGGAAGAAGAAGACATTATTGATTTTTGAAATGAGTAATAAAATTAAATAATACGATAAGTACTATAGGTACAGAACTTAAAATGATGCCTATTACACCAGGCGTGATTTTTTTTCTGCTTAAATCGTATTTATAATCAATAAATACATAAATGGTGGATGTTAACATTCCAAGAAAACCAGCCATTACAGCAAAGAAAATATATTCAGGGAAAAGACAGAGGAAAGATGCAATGCAACCTAAAATAATAGAGACACTGCCTAAAACATTTAAATTCTTTTTCACTTTTAAAAATGGTAAGATTATAAAATAACTAATTTGCGGGTAACGGTATTTTTCCCATTCACAATCAGGTTACAAAAGTAAACACCGGATTTGAGAGAATTATTTAATTGCACCGAATTATTATTAATTGTTGATGTTTTTACAAGTTCACCAATAGCATTGTAAATCTTCAACTCAACTTTGTCCGAAGGTTTAAAATCGGTGATATTTACATTCAGCATTGTTCCTTCAGAAGAAGGATTAGGATAAATAAGAAACGAGTAGAGGCTGGAAGGAGGCAGATTATCAACATTGATGCCGCATCCTGTTAATGCACCAAAAGCATTTGCTTTGCCATATCCCCAATAATTATTTGGTAAATTATTCCCAGTAAATACATCGTGTGTAGTGCAGTTAATGATTGCATTTTTTACATCTATGGCAGTAGCGTTTGGATTTTTCTGCAGATACAATGCAGCAATACCGGCTACAGAAGGTGAAGCATCCGATGTTCCGCCGCTGCGCACATGCACACTGTCTTCAGATAGCGCATCTGCATAACAACAGGTAATACTTGGAATCAACGATAAAACAACACAGGAAACTGTCATATCGCCAGGTGAAGCAACATCGGGTTTTATTCTTCCATCTCTTGTAGGCCCAATACTGGAGACATCCACCCGTCGTCCCGGTACTACAGCACTATCAACATATAAATTATGGGCATAATCAACATAGCTCCATCGGTTCATATAATTACCTACTGCTACTACTTCATTAAGACATTGAAAACTTGTGCAAACAGTTTTGTTTACATCAGGCATTTTATAATATATGCTGTCAGGCATCGTCGCTACTGAAGGCAGACCACTATTAATAACATCGTAACTCCATGCATCAAAACTTCCAGAACCAGTAGTAATCAAGCGCCAGTCGTAGTTTGCAGAGTCAGGTATAATATAAAATTCTTTCAGGTAAGTGCCGTTTGCCAAACTACCCTGACTTTCCACAATACCAATTCTATTACCATTGTTTTTTAAAGTGTCCCATGTAATGGAACCAAGATTATAAGCAATATTATGAAATGGAATGTGTCCTCTGAACGAATGAGTAGGAGACATTTGGTCAGCACCGACAGAAAAATTCACATTGGTAAAATTAGCTGCATCCGACCACATTTGAATATCGATATAACCATTATTATTGGCAAATAAGGTAAAATTGGTATCAGATGTAACAGTATAACCAAGATGAATCGGGTTGGTTCCATCATTACCTGCAGCCGCAACAAAAGCACGGCCAGTATGGGCATTAATAAGATTTTCAATAAAAACAGCCTGCGCATCTTTTCCATCATGAGAACCTATAGCGCTTCCAACACTTGCATTTATAACACAGGGCTTGCCCATTGCCAACGCTTTTGCATAAATATATTGAACTCCATCAGCAATTACAGAATGTGTGGTGGAACTAAAATCAAGTGCAACCATAATAATATCAGCTTTAGGAGCCACACCGCCATAATGACCTGAAGCAAAACCATTGCCGACACCTATGCCGGCAGCATGTGTGCCATGTCCCGAATAAAGCGTATCCTGAGAAGCTCCAGCTAAATGATTATCAATATCAGTATTGGTAAATTCCTGACCATAATTATAAGGTGTTGGAGTGTTGGCTGCATTGACTAATGTCTGATCCCATAAATATTTAATTCTGCTGTGATGCAAGCTATCCTGAAAATCAGGATGTGTAAAATCAATACCCGTATCCACAAAACCAACAACAATGCCCGAACCGTCATATCCTTGCGTAAGCGGTGCCTGACCTGAATGTACAGGATATACATTGTTGTTTTTTAACATGGTATCGTTTAAAGGGTGAAAACCTTTTGGGAATGCTTCGATCTGAATAATGGATTTGTTGGTTGCTATTTCAGCAATTCCGTTTAATGATAATGTAACGGATGCTACATCGCCCGCAGAATAACGGAATTTACCACCATTTGCTTGAACAAGACTTTTTATAGTTTCAATATCGCCTTGAATAAGTACGTCAATTGATTGATTTTTTTTAACATCAGCATTATGAACTTTGTTATATAAAGCAATATTCATAGTGCCTTGGGCATTGATACCAAATGTGCATGCCGATGCTGTAATGATAAGCAGAAGTATTTTTCTCATTATTATTTTTATTAAAATGAATTACCCCGAGGCAGAGCCTCGAGGTATCAGTTAAAGGATTTTTTTAATTCCGAGGCAGAGCCTCGGGGTATTAACCGACAACCTAATAAAATATTTTCCTTTCTAAAGAGAATTAAACTCAGCCTACTCTGAAAAATATTACGAAATTTACGACAATTTTATTACGTGAAACAAAAATTGAAAAATAAAGATTTTTCCAATAACCGTTTAATTTCTCAAGAACCTTTATCGATAGGCTTTCTTAGAAGTGTTTTGGAATTTCCAGATAGGCAGGCAATATTTATAAATAATCAATATTATACATATATTGAATTTTTAAATATTGTTTATTCTGTTTTCAAACAACTACCTTTGGAGAAAAGGATTGAAAAAATTGGCATATATTGTAATGATGATATTTATACTTATGCAAGTATTGTAGCTATTAATTTATATGGAGCTGCTTATGTTCCTTTGAATATAAATTTCCCTGAAACAAGAAACCAGAGCATTATTAAACAATGTGATTTAAAATTGATTTTGACTTCAAACTATTTCCCAAATAAGAATTCAGAAGGTACTGTTTTGTTGGATATTTCTTTGGAAAAGTCGAAAGAAGAAATTGTATTTGATAAACATTGGATTTTAAATTTTACCGAATCGAATTATATTGACCACTCGATTGCTTATATCCTTTTCACTTCAGGTTCTACAGGAGAGCCAAAGGGCGTGCCAGTTTCAAACTCCAATCTAAATCATTTTTTTAATTTCTTTTTAAATAATTATGATTTTAATGAGAAGGACAAATTTCTGCAGGTATATGAATTAACATTCGATGTTTCCGTTTTTTCTTTTTTTATGCCCTTGATTGTTGGTGCTTGTTGTTATGTTTTGCCAACCAATCAAATTAAGTATTCTAATATTATTCAACAAATTAAAGAACATGAAATCACTGTCGTGAGTATGGTTCCAACAGTATTAAGGTTTCTTGAAAAGTATTTGAAAGACATATCTCTGCCTTCTTTACGGCTTAGTTTATTCTCTGGAGATGTATTATATCATAGCCTTGCAGTTAAGTGGAGTCATGCGATACCTAATGCAGAAATACATAACTTTTACGGACCTACTGAAACAACAATTGTCTGCACCCGTTATATATGGAATGAATCAGAGTCGGAAACAGAATCTGTAAATGATATCGTACCATTAGGCAAAGCGTTTGATGGACTGGAAATTTTGATTGTAAATGAAAATAATTTACAGTATGAAAAAGGAGAATTATGCTTTTATGGAGAACAGGTTATTTCTTCTTACTTGAATAATGCTAATGAAGATAAATTTTTTATTTATCAAGGTAAAAGGTATTATAAAACCGGAGATATTGTTTCTGTTGACAATAAAGGAAACCTACTGTTTTATGGTCGAAATGATGATCAGGTAAAAATCAACGGGTACAGAATAGAGTTAAAGGAAATTGAATTTGTTATTGAACAGCAAATTCATTTTAATGTAAAAGTAATCTGCGTTAGTGACGATAAAAAAATTAATTCTCTGGTAGCGTTTATTGAAACGAATAAATTAGATGTAGAAGATTTGAAGGAGAAACTATCTATTTTACTTCCTAATTATATGATTCCAAGAAAATTTATTCTTCTTGAAAGTTTTCCTCTGAATATTAATGGGAAAGTAGATAAAAATGTACTGTTAAATTTATATCAGGATGCTTAATACTTTAGAAAGATTACAGAAGGTGTTTAGAAGGGTTTTCGATAATGACAAGCTGGTTATAAATCCGAAGACATCTGCTAAGGATATTAACATGTGGGATTCCATATCACACATGGAATTAATAAGTGAGGTGGAAGCTGAGTTTAAAATTGTTTTTTCATTTGATCAGGTTATGGAGTTTAATAATGCCGGAGATATGTTAACCGTTATTGAATTATTGTTGCCAAATTCATAATGACATTTATTTCCCCTCTGTTTTTTCTTTTTATTTCACTGGTAATAAGTATCAACTATTTTTTACCGCATCGTTTTCGTTATGTCTTCATTCTTATTTCAAGTATCCTTTTTGTTGGTTTTTATAATATAGAATCGTTGGCAGCAGTGATTTTATTTAGCTTCTTTAATTATGTTTTGGCTAAATATATTCGAAATAATAAGTGGTTATATCTACTCGGAATCATTGTTAATTCTGCCGCTATAGTGATGTTCAATTATTTCAGTACTTCTTCTAATGGACTTATATTTTCGTTTACATTAATTAACTTTCAAATTGATAAATTCATACTCGCACTTGGATTGTCATTTTATTCGCTTCAAAACATTGCTTATATAACAGAAGTTTATTACAACAGATTACAACCTGAATCAACAATTTGTAAATACTTTTTGTACAACATGTTTTTTCCAAAGTTCATAAGTGGTCCAATCATTCTTCCCGGAGAATTTATACCTCAAATTGAAAATAATATTATTACGAATGATAAATTAATAAGAGGTTTTCAACTGCTTTTATTGGGAATATTCAAAAAGATGGTAATTGCTGACAGAATAGCACCTGGAGTAAGTTCAGTATTTGATTATCATAGTAACTATAGCGGTTTAACTGTTTTAACTGCTTCATATTTATTTACAATACAATTGTATTTTGATTTTTCAGGTTATACTAATATGGCATTGGGCATTTCGGAAATGCTGGGTTATAATTTAAAAGACAATTTCAATTTCCCATTGCGTTCATCCAGTGTTTCAGAATTTTGGAGGCGCTGGCACATTTCACTTATTTCATGGTTCACCAACTATATTTATTACCCTGTTGTTTTTCGTTTAAGATATTACAAAAAAGGTGCACCCTTAGTTGGAATATTTCTTACTTTTTTCATTTCGATGATCTGGCATGGGATAGGATTAACATTTTTAGCATGGGCTGTCTGCCACACAGTTTATTTAGGTTTCGAATCGCTTACCCGAAAATCAAGAGCGGTGTTATCCGATAGATTTAATAATCCGTTCTATAAAATAGTTTGTGTCTTTATTGTATTTAATTTGGTTTGTTTTAGTAATGTTTTCTTTCGTTCAGATTCATTCGAGACAGCAATTCATTTGATAAAAAATATTTTTTCGGGCTTTATACCTGATAGTTTTCTTACCGGATTAATTAATCCAATAGCAGTAGGAGGGCACCAGACAGATGAATTTAATATTTTTATAACTATCCTTTTGCTTTCAGTGTTTTTAATATTCGAAAGAAGGATTTATAAAGCAGCTTTAAGTGAAAAAATCAATTTGAAATATATTGTATTGTGTGTTTTGCTGATTATGATTTTTGGTGTTTTTAACAGTGGCACTCGTTTTATATATATGCAATTTTAATGTATCAGGGAGGTGAAGAACAGTTATAAAATAATACTTTCCATTCTCTTAATTTTACTCTTCTTAAAAGGACTGGAGAAACTTTATGATTTCGCTTTGCGGCAAAACTGTAATATTAAAATTGCTTATGTGCAAAATGGAAATATTAATGCTGATATTTTAATTCATGGTCCTTGTGAGCCACTGTGGATGATTTCTCCAGACATACTTGACAATATTACAAAACGTAAATCTTATAATCTTTCTTTAACTCATTCTGATTTCGCTGACAATTATCTGCATTTATACTTTTATTTAAAGAAGAATAAAGCACCTCAATATTTGTTTCTTTATGTTACTCCCGAGTCGATGGACTTGAATTATAATACATTTAATACTTATAGATTCGCTCCATATATTGGAAATCCAGT
>CAIQBY010000216.1 GCA_903870175.1 uncultured Bacteroidota bacterium | reverse complement strand
CTGAAGAATAATATCCATGTGTGCCGCTTGCATTAAGTACAAAATATCTGTCATCATCTGTTGTGTTAATAGGATATCCTATGTTTTCAGGCTTCGACCACGATGAATCGGCTTTATTAAATCGCGTTACAAAAATATCATTGTACCCCATACTTTTTAATCCTTGAGTACTATAGAATAAAGTTTTCCCATCCGGATGAATAAACGGTGCATCATCATCATAAATTGAATTTATTTCAATGCCCATATTTCGTACGTTTCCCCAGGAACCGTCGGGTAATAATGAAGCCTGATATAAATCTCTGCCTCCAAAACCGCCCGGTCTGTCACTTGCAAAAAACAATGTTTTTTCATCTGCAGAAATGGTAACGCTTCCTTCCCAATAAGGAGAATTTACGTCTCCTTTTAATTTTTCCGGTACCGACCATACATTACCTTCCAATACACTCATATAAATATCTCCGCCATCTGTCCCGTCATCTTTATAAATAAATAATTTTTGCTCGTCATTGGAAATAGCCAATGGCGCATCATTTGAATTAGTATTAATATTCTCTCCGATACTTTTAGGCTTGCCCCATTTACCGTTTTCCTTATGTGTAACAAACACATCCTCAAAATAATTACCTGTGGAATCAGGCCTGTTCAAATCATCTTGTTTTCCTCCCGTACTTTCTTCGCCCACGTAGGTAAACATCATAACAGATTCATCAGAAGAGATAATAGGGGAGTACTCCGAATTAGCTGTGTTTACAGGGGCTCCAATGTTTTCAATTTTTGCATTAAGCGGTGCAGCAACTAAATCCTTGCCATTATTACAAAATTCCTTTAACAGAAAAGCTTCTTTTTTTTGAGCAAGAGTGGGTTTCTTTTGTTTCAAACTTAAATCTATATTAACCAAAGCATCGTCAAACTTCCCATTGTAATGCTGGGCACGAGCAAGGTCAAAATTAATTGATTCTATTTTTTTACTTTTTGAATATGCTTCGGTTAAATATTCCAATGATTTTTCGTGCATATCGCTGCGGTATAATCCACAAATTCCTACAACATATCTTAAATATAATTCGTTGGGATGGTTACTTAATATTTTTTCAAAGTAGGATAATGCAACCAGATAATTTTTTGATTCGAAGATGGCCTGAGCCTTTTCTAAAGAATCCTGCTCTGTTTTACGCCATTTACGGGTTTTCATAGCGGCCTGGGAAAACACATTTATTACCAAAAAAGAAGATAATAAAACAAGTAGAATTTTTTTCATTTCAATCAATTTATTTGGTTATAGTCAAAATTAAGTAATTTTACCCATATATGAACTTAAGTACACCACATTCAAAAAACATGTTTCGCGAAAATATTCGCATTAATCAGGAAGTTGATATTGTTTTGAAAAAAGATCAGCGAACCGGAAAACGAACCAGAGGTAAGGTTAGAGCGATTTTGACAAGCGCACCATTTCATACACGTGGAATAAAAGTAATGCTTGATACAAGACAGGTAGGAAGGGTACAGGAAATTATAGAAACGGAAGAATAAATAAATATTTAATAAATAATAATAGTTATGGAATTCATTGACGAAAAAATTGAAGCATATTCTCTGGCACATTCAAGGCCGGAATCTGATATTCTTAAAAAGATAAATCGGGAAACGCATGCAAAAGTATTAATGCCAAGGATGCTTTCCGGGCATTTGCAGGGCAATGTATTAAGCATGTTCAGCAAAATGATTCAGCCGAAACAAATTCTGGAGATTGGTACTTACACCGGTTATTCTGCATTGTGTTTAGCTCAGGGATTGCAGGACGGAGGCAAACTTCATACGATAGATATTAATGAAGAACTGGAAAAAATGGTTCGTGGTTTTATTTCTGAAGCCGGGATGGATAGTAAAATCAATTACTATATCGGAAATGCTCTTGAAATCATTCCAACTATTAATGAGGTATTTGATATTGTTTTTATTGATGCTGATAAAAAAAACTATGCCAACTATTATGATTTAATTTTTGATAAAGTGCGAAGCGGCGGCTACATCATAGCAGATAATGTACTTTGGAGTGGGAAAGTAGTGGATGCTCCGGATAAAATGGATGTGGATACAAAAGCAATTGATGCTTACAATAAGAAAATTAATTCTGATATTCGCGTTGAAAATATGTTGTTGCCGGTAAGAGACGGTTTAATGATCGCAAGAAAAAAGTAGACTGCGAATTATTAATAGTAACGAATTACAAATAAAGATATGATAATAGATTTAAGAAGCGATACAGTTACAAAACCTTCCAAGGCTATGCTGAAAGCAATGTTTAGTGCAGAAGTTGGTGACGATGTTTTTGCTGAAGAACCTACAGTAATTGCATTGGAAGAAAAGGCAGCCAAACTTTTCGGTAAGGAAAAAGCTTTGTTTTGTCCATCGGGAACAATGACAAATCAGATTGCAATTAAAGTTCATACGCAGCCTGGAGACGAAGTGTTATGTGATACTACAGCACATATTTATAATTACGAAGGCGGTGGAATATCATTTAATTCGGGTGCGCAGGCAAAACTAATTCCCGGTGAAAGAGGCCGGATTTCTGCGCAACAGGTACAGGAAAGTATTAATCCCGGTTTCGACTGGCTGACAAGAACAAGTCTTGTATGTATTGAAAATACAGCTAATCGAGCAGGAGGCAGTTATTATTCGCTGCAACAAATGAAAGAACTTAATGAAGTTTGCAAACAAAATAAACTTGCTTATCATTTAGATGGCGCACGAATTTTTAATGCCATCGTTGAAAATGATTATACACCAAACGATTTAGGAAAACTATTTGATTCTATTTCAGTTTGTTTATCAAAAGGATTGGGCGCTCCTGTCGGCTCCGTGTTATTGGGTGATTCAGAGTTTATAAGGAAGGCTAGAAGAGTGCGTAAAGTTTTTGGTGGAGGAATGCGACAAGCCGGTTACCTTGCTGCGGCAGGTATTTATGCTTTGGATAATAATATAACCCGATTAAAAGACGACCATAAAAGAGCAAAACAACTAGCGGACACCATGAAAAGTTTATCTTTTATTGATAATGTTCTGCCAGTAGATACCAACATTATTATTTTTAATTTGAATGACAAATTAAAACCAGAAGACTTTGTTAAGAAACTTGCTTCGCATGAAATAAAGGCGACCGGCTTTGGTAAACAGGCAATCCGGTTTGTTACTCATTTGGATTTTACGGATGAAATGCTCGAGAAAACGGAACGCGTTTTGAAAGGAATGTAATAGTTACATTAATTCACTTAATTCCATCCAGCGAAAAGATTTATTATCCAATTCGTTTTCCAGTTTGCCTATATCTTCCGCCCATTTAATCATATCTTCATGATTGGTACTTCCTGCATTTAATAGTTCGGTAAGTTTTCTTTTTTCTTCTTCAAGGGCAGCAATATCTTTTTCCAGTTGTTCAAACTCAAACTTTTCTTTGAAGCTTGGCTTCCTTTTATTAGTGGCAGGTTCAGGAGTTTCAATTTTTGGTTCCGGTACTTTTTCAACAACAGGAGCTTTCATTTCCTCCTTGCGAAGCAGTTTTTCTTCCTGTTCTTTTTTATCTCTGTATTCGGTATAGTTACCGGGGAAGTCGCGCACAACACCGTTTCCTTCAAACACAAAAAGATGGTCAACCATTTTATCCATAAAATAACGGTCATGTGTAACTATTAAAACACAACCCTGGAATGTTGTAAGGAAATCTTCGAGTACAGCCAGCGTCAATATATCCAAGTCGTTGGTAGGCTCATCAAGAATTAAAAAGTTAGGATTCTTTATTAAGATTGTCATTAAATACAATCTCCTTTTTTCTCCTCCGCTTAGCTTCGAAACAAAATTATATTGAACGTCAGGATTAAACTGAAATTTCTGCAACAACTGGGAAGCTGTAAGTTTGCTGCCATCCGCAAGCGGAATAAAATCGGCAATGTCCTTAACTACTTCTATCACCCGTTTATCTTCATTCAAAGTCAAACCATCCTGAGAATAATAGCCAAATACAATAGTTTCGCCGGTTTGTATCTTACCACCATCCGGTTGTTCCTTACCCATTATCATATTCAGGAAGGTAGTTTTGCCCACACCATTTTTTCCTATGATACCAATCTTTTCGCCTTTCTTGAACGTATAAGAAAAATTATTCAGTATAGGAGTTTCGCCATACGCCTTTCTTAATTTTATAAGTTCGAGTATCTTTCCGCCAAGTCTGGTCATCTTTACAGAGAGTTCCAGTTTCTCTTCCGTCTTTTTACTGAACGCTTTATCCTTCACTTCATAAAACTGGTCGACACGATATTTTGCTTTCGTACCGCGTGCACGCGGCATTTTACGAACCCATTCCAATTCTCTCCGATACAAATTCTTTGCTTTATCCACCTCCGAATTTTCCATATCTTCACGTTCCGCCTTCTTTTCGACGAAGTATTGAAAGTTGCCGCGATAATGAAAAATCTTTCCTGCATCTATTTCAATAATCTCGCTGCATACACTATCCAGAAAATATCTGTCGTGCGAAACAAGCAGTAAAGTAAGGTCTCTGGAGATTAAATAATTTTCGAGCCACTCAATCATTTCCACATCAAGATGATTGGTAGGTTCATCCAGAATCAACAAATCCGGTTCGTCAATCAATACTTTAGCAAGTGCAACACGTTTTTTCTGTCCGCCCGAAAGTGTTCCTATTGTTTTATCAAGGAAAGCAATTTTCAAACGTTGAAGTACTTCATGAATTTTTGATTCCACACTCCAAGCCTCCAGTTTATCCATCATTGCCGAACATTCTTCGAGCCTTACCGAAGTGCCTTCGTTATATTCTTTTTCAAAATCTTCCAGTGCTTTTTCATAATCACGCACTGCATTCAGCATCGGATTATTAGTATTGTAAATTGCTTCGAGAACGGTACTATCTTCATCAAACATTGGATTCTGATCAAGATAAATGACGCTGATATCCTTGCGAAAAGTTATATTTCCTTCGTCAGGAATCTCTTTGCCCATCATTATTTTCAGCAAGGTGGATTTGCCGGCACCATTTTTTGCAATAAGTCCGATACGCTGACTTTTATTAAGTCCGAAACTTATTTTATCAAATAATAATTTTGGCCCATAAGATTTTGAAACCGATTCTACAGAAAGATAATTCACTTTTATTAATTAAAGATTAAAGATTATTTTTTAGGCGGCAAAGGTAACTTATTACTTCAATAGTTTTTTGCATAAAAAAGTCACGAAGAGATTCGAGACTTTTTATATGTAGGCCTCACTCCCCATCCTCCCGAAGAATCGGGACAGGCTCTCTCCTTGCCCTTCGACATTTCGACAAGCTCAATGACCTAAGTTCAGGGTGACGATGGGACGGGTGACGAAGTGTGAATTACGAAATGGAATTATTATTATGGTGTTGGAATTACTGGAACTACGGGTTGAAGGACGATTTTGTGTTTTGTTTCGTAACCGGGTTTGAAATGGAAATCGAGTTGTTTTTGTGTTATGAAACCTTCGATGCTATAAGTGATGTCGTAGTTTCCGGGTTTTATTAATACGATGTCGAATGTTCCGTTGATTAAAGAGAGTGTTTGGTAAAGGATTGCGGATTTTCCGGGTGCTGTGAGTGTGATTAATGCTTTGAAGAGTGGCATCAGGTTAGGGTCGGTGATGGAACCACGCAATTTTGTATGAGTGGTGCCGAGGTCTATTACTTCGCGAGCTGAATAATAGGTGTCGACAAGTGCTTTGTTTTTGGATTTAAGTGTGTTGAACATTACATCCATTAATCCTTTGAATTGGATTGCATATATTTCTTTAACGAGGCGTTCGATTTCCTGACCTGCTTTTTTGCGATTAATGGCTGCCTGACGTGGGTCG
>CAIQBY010000215.1 GCA_903870175.1 uncultured Bacteroidota bacterium | reverse complement strand
CTTTCAAAATGTATCTTTGACTTATTGATAAACACTTTTATCTGTTCAGAGGTCGGAGGGGCCTCTGTTGTGATTTGCTTTCAAAATGTATCTTAGACTTAATGATAAACACTTATTTAGTTTGCTTGAACAAGGTATAGCTAGTTGTGATTTGCTTTCAAAATGTATCTTTGACTTATTGATAAACACTACCCCCTCATGTTATAAGCAGTATTGGGGGGTTGTGATTTGCTTTCAAAATGTATCTTTGACTTATTGATAAACACTGGCGGACGTTTTAAAAGGCGACCCATTCAGGTTGTGATTTGCTTTCAAAATGTATCTTTGACTTATTGATAAACACTATATACAGTCAAGAATCAACAACAACAATGCTTTAAGGTAAGATTATCAATAAAAAAAGAAGGTGTTTATTGTACTAAATCCGAGCAATGCTCGGATTTTTTTATTTCTATTTGTTCGGCATCTCGACTCCGCTCGATGTGACAAAAAATTAAAATAGTTCAAGTTGTTGGGGAATCTTTGGCATTTCTGCCTTCCTGGTTCCATAAAATAATTCCATTTCGCCAAACTGTTTGTCTGTTATTTGCAGTATTCCTATTTTACCATAATCCGGTAACATCTTTTTTACTCTGTTGCTATGTACAGTTGCGTTTTCGGAACTGGCACTATGCCTTACATACATGCTAAACTGAAACATGCTAAATCCATCTTCCATCAATTTCTTTCTGAATTTGGAAGCAACTTTTCTGTCCTTCCGAGTTTCGGTAGGCAGGTCGTACATTACAAGTGTCCACATGATGCGATAAGCGTTAAGTCGGTCGGTAGTTATCAAAATTTTTAAAAGAATGGCAAATTGTAAATGTTTAATTGAAAATGCTAAATGCTAAAAAAAATTGTTAATTGCTAATGATAAATGTTGAATTAATAAATAACAAATATTTACAATTTACAATTAAGCATTTACAATTTTATCTGTTTTATTTATTATTTTTTGCTGACTTAAGTATTGCTGTAATTATTCTTTGAATTTCTATACAATCTTTTATTAAGCTATCTGACTGTTCCTTTTTCAAATATCCGCTATCAGTTAATAATCGCAACCAATATAATGTTTCAAATGCTTCTTTTTGCGAAATGGAAAATTTATGTATAAAGTCTGCTTTACTTTGACCTTGTATTCCCTCTTCAATATTTGCACCTATTGAAGTAGCTGAACGCAATAATTGTTTTGATAATACAAATTCTTTATCTTTTTGTAAGTCTTTAAACAGAAACACAATTTTTAATGCGAAGTCGTATGATTTAGTTTTGATAATATTATCTTTTTCCATTTGCAATTAACAATTTAGGATTTACAATTATTTTCAGCATTCACAATTATTTTATACAAATTCAGGATACAACAATTTTCGTTGTTCTCCTTCGTAACATTTTACCAGACTTACAGCAGTGCGCTGTGTTGCATTCATCAGAGGACTCGACATTTCATCAATCATTACATCCATTGCCGGAATCTGTAATAACAATTGTTTTACTTCTTTTGGCAAATCTTCATTTACCCCAAACTCCTTAATAATAGTACAAACTACTTTGTCAACAAAAGGACGATAAGGTTCCATTAAATCATCGGCAAGACAATAAGCATTATACCTATTGCGGTGAAAAATTCCAAATGTTGGCAACAATCCTGCGCCTACAATGCTGCGAGCCATAGTAGCTCGCAATAACGAATAACCATAATTAAAATAATGATTGGGTGGCGGACCTTCGCGAAAGCGTTTGAAATGCCTCACCCCCAGCCCCTCTCCAAAGGAGAGGGGAGAGAAAATGTTAGCCCAATAGTGCGCTGCGGCTGTGGCTTCGCAATTATCAGTGTCTCCACTTTTTACATTGCGATATAATGGAATAAAATAACCGTTATCAATTTCGAGTTCTTTAAAATGAGCTGATTGGTTTTTTATTTTTTGTGCAACTGTTTGTGCCCACAATTGTTTTTTCAATGGCTCGGTAGCGTCCAATTGTGCTCTGAATCGTTCTGTTTGTATAGTGTTGCCGGAAAGTGGGAGCATTAAGCCAGTGGGATGATGAGTGCTGTCGCAGGTAATAAGTGCTACATTGTTTTCGAGTAATGCTTCTATTAAAGCCTGTGTAATGGTTATTTGTTTGTTATCAAGCACTACTATTCCTATATCTTCCACAGGAATACTTACAGTTGCATCTTTTTTAAATTCATTAGGTAATAAATCATTTTTCTCTACTTCAGGCAAACGCAATACCAATTGAGCATTGGTAAGGCTCAAATATGCAGGGTTACCGAAATAGAGGGTTCGTTTTATCATTTAGCTAACCAATTAATTTCACCATCTGGTTTTAATTCAAAATGTAATCCTTCTATAAGAAAATCTAAGTTTCCTAATGATAGTTTTAGTTTGGGCCAAGGAACTTCATAATTAAAGGATGAAAACCCATTAAATATGGACTTGCCATATTTTTCTTCCAATTGTTTAAGTTCATTATCACTTCTGGAATCTAGGTGATAACCAAAAACAATTCTACCATCTTTCTCAAATTTTATAATGTAATTGCATAAACCGATTAAATTGACCACCTGATTCCGGAGCAAATTGACCACCAAATTTTCTGGCGAAGAATTTCAAAGTTCTAACTTATTTTGGATGTTGGACAAAAGTATTAAAAATG
>CAIQBY010000214.1 GCA_903870175.1 uncultured Bacteroidota bacterium | reverse complement strand
TTGCACTCAATTCTTTTTATCGCTTCTAATTCTTATCTTCTTTTATTAGGTTGTCGGTTAATACCCCGAGGCTCTGCCTCGGAATTAAAAAAATCCTTTAACTGATACCTCGAGGCTCTGCCTCGGGGTAATTCATTTGAATTAAAAAGGTTTACCAATTCAAGTGGAAGCAAAAATCTACTTTAATAATTCTTCGATTCTTCGAATGGCTTCCTGGTTTTCAGGAAGATAAAGCGAGGCAAATACTTTTCGTTTTTCTTTATTAGTAAGATGCCAGCTAAGCGAAATATGGTCGGTTCGGTCATTTCGAAGTTGTAAAGGAATAATTTCAATTTTTGATTTCGACCATAAATCAGCAGCAAGTATCTGTTGATTCTGATTATAATCCTGCACTTCAAATAGGTTGCCGTAAAAACTTCCCATCGGTCTGGTGAGCGCCTCCGTCAATGTCTGTGGAGGATTTTCGTCAATAGGAATATTTTTATGTTTATCTCTTATTTGAATAATTACAATGCCGCTTGTATTGTTTGCAATCCAATCATTAAAAGTGCGAATAAAACGAAGCGTGGTTTCTAATCCGTAATTATCACGCAGCCCTGCATCCATTATTTCTATTCGAGGTTCGCTTGGCAACGACACTACCGGAGAAATATATGGGAAAGTAGCTGACATACGCAAAACACTTGTGAATTCAGTGTTCTCGGCACCCTGTTCTTTGAAAAATCGAGAATACTCGATGGCATCAAACAAACGGTTATAAATAATTTTGGATGTAGGCGGGTTCTGTGCAAGATAAGAAATACCAATCGGCGAAATCATCAACTTACGACCATCATTAACTATCGAAGGCGAAAAAACCATCATCGGAACATAAGCGTTCTGCTCAGGCAATTTATAATCGGATAATTTTTTATCGAAAATGTTATTCAAATTTTCTTCCAGCTTCTGCTCGAATGAGTAGGCACGGTCTTTCGGGTATCGGTTTCCATTAAGTATAAAACTTTGCATAGGGAAAAGCCATTCGCTGGTTGCAATTTTAAATGTAATTGGGTTTAATAAATCCTTTGAAATATTGGTTAAATAATCTTTATTGTAGTAAGTAACAATTTTATCCTGCTGCTTTTGAAGATACAATTCGCGAAGATAAGCCGCGCCCACCATGCCTCCCGAAGAGCCGGTAATTAATTGAATATGATCTAAAAATTTACCGTTGGATAAACTATCAGCATAAAGCATAGTGTATAATGTCCAGAGTGAAGACCGCAAACCACCGCCGCTCGTATTTATAAAAAAGAGTTTTGGTTTTTTATCAGGATTTGTTAACGATGTGTTTTTGACTTTCCATTTGTTTAAAATATCAATTGTAGCATTAATATCCAACTGCAATAAATCATTTCGTTTGTCTATTTTCTTGAAATTATCATAACTGTAATCCGACTTGATGGTATTATAATTCAAACCATAAGCATGGTCGTTCGATAATAAATCTATCTTGTGAATATAATTAAAACCGATAAGGAAAATAATAAACACAGGTGTCGACCATCCTCTGAACCAGCGATAAAAAGAGGAAAATATCATTATGAAAATGGTGAACAGGAAAAACAAACTAGCACTTGCAGGAAACTCAAATGTGTCTCTTCCTCCAAATAAGCCTAAAGTAAGGAAGCTTACAATTGATATTAGCTGAAACCAAAATGCTGAATGTTGATTTTGTCGTATGACATCTTTAAGCATCTCTTTTTTGTAATGATGGACCGACCGAACTAATCGTAATCGAAAAGGTTTGCTTAAATAAGTTTCTACATACCAGTCTCTGGATTCCTTTATTAATCGAAGATTACGCTCACCACTATTTTTTTGTTCTGCTAAATAACTAATTTCATTTTTGTGTTTTATCCCAAAAAGTTTGAACATATCTTTATTCGCTTTATAAAAATAAGATATTGAAATAAATAGAAATACCGCTATACCACTAATAAATGCAAATAACATGAAGAGTATATTAAGAGTACCCATTATATCTTCTGCTTTCAGAAAAAAGAAAATCTTGAAACAATAAATAATAATAAATGTAAGAGGGAAAATAAAGTTATTTCCGCAATATTTTAAAAAAGGAAATCGTAGTGAGGCTAAGAATGGAAATCGAAATGCATTCTTAATGAAACTGGCAATATTGTATGCCATAATGAAACCGCCTAATGCAAAGCCCAGAATAAAATAGGAGAGAAAGTTTAGTTTATCTAAATATTCAGGACCCCAAAATAAATACGCAACTCCATAAGCCGGTGAAACAACATTGAATATTGCTGCAAAGAAAAATAACCAAAAAAGAACAAGTAGTAAATTTTTTTTGAAATCGAGTAGAAGTAGCCTAAATGGAAAAGAAAAAAAGAACCTGCGAAAGACAGGATGTTTTTTTATTCTTTTATTTATATTACTGCTAAATGACATTTATTTAATTTTAGAATTAACAATCTTCAATATTTCGTTTTCCAAAGTTTGTGTTTTTTCTTCTAATTCCTTTCCTTTTGATACTATTTCTGCAGCAAAATCTTTATTAGTTAAACCTGCAGCATTTATTTTTACATTTAAAAAAGCTCCCATTACTGCAGAACGTGCACATAATGCACCTACTCCGGCATCGGTAACAGAATTTGGATTACCCATGTCTGCCATCGCTTTTATTACTTCCATTGAATCATAACAGAGTTGCATTACTTTATATGGCACTTCGGTGGCATATTTTGTTGCTTCTTGAATAGCTGACGAACGTATTTTCTTTTCTTCCTCAGTAGATTTCGGAAGACCAAATGCTGTCATTATTTTATTAAAAGCATTTGTATCTTCATCAACTAATTTTAATAATTCACTTTTATAATACTGCCCTTTTTCTGCCCAACCAGAAAACTCTTTCCAACGATTATCCCAACCTTGTTTATGTGAAGAAAGATTGGCAACCATAGTCCCCAGTGAAATTCCTAATGAACCAATATACGCTGATATTGAACCGCCACCAGGAGCAGGACTTTCACTTGCTGTTTCATCAGCAAATTCAACCAGATTCATTTTTATCAATCTCGCTTTCGAATCATCTTTTAATAAATATTCAATGATTCTTTCTTCGGGTTTAAATGGGGAAAGTTCATCCAAACCTAATGATTTTACTGCTATTTTGATTAATTCTTTTTCTGATACACCGATTGAACGGCTTTGTTTTTCAAGAAAATATTTTCCAGCATCCAACATTGATTTTAATGGAACAACGCCAACCAATTCAGAACCTGTAACTCGTATTCCACGTTCGGCAGCTCTTTTACAAACTTCATCAAATGCAATGTGAACAGGTGTAATGTTTATGTTGGTTAAGTTCATTGATATTTGTGCGATTCCGTATTCCTCAATATACCAACCTATTGCTTTCACTGATTTCAATGAGCCGGGAATATTTACAGGATTTCCTTTTTCATCAGTTACTATTTTGCCTGTTACCTGATTGCCTTCTCGTTTTACTCGCCCTGCTTCTCTCACATCAAAAGCAATGGAATTGGCTCTTCGGGTAGAAGTGGTATTTAAGTTAACATTATAAGCAACTAAAAAATCTCGTGCACCAATTACTGTAGAACCTGATTTTACAGAATGTTCAGCAGGACCAAAATCCGGTTTCCAATCAGGAAGTTTTATTTTCTTAAAGAAACCTTCATACTCACCATTACGAATTACGGAAAGATTACTACGTTCAGGATTTGATTGCGCCGCTTCATATAAATATACTGCAATATTTAATTCCTTACCAACTCTTGCACCCAACTTCTTCGCATATTCTGCAGTTTCTTCCATTGTAATTCCAGCAATAGGAATTAGCGGACACACATCAGTAGCACCCATTCGTGGATGTTCTCCTTTGTGTTTGCTCATATCAATAAGTTCACTTGCTTTTTTAATTGCAAGAAATGCTGCATTTATAACTGCTTCAGGGTTTCCAACAAATGTAACAACAGTTCTGTTTGTTGCTTTACCAGGGTCAACGTTTAACAGTTTTACTCCTTCAACAGATTCTATTTCGTTAGTGATTTGTTTAATAATATTCAAGTCGTTTCCTTCAGAAAAATTTGGAACGCATTCTATTAGTTGATTCATTCTATATTTTTTATTTAAATTTAAATTAGTTCATTATTTTCCCATTAATAATTACTGTCTCCACTAAATTACTTCCAAAAGAATATGGAATAAAAGAATACCCGGGAATTTCTTTTGTTATAAAAACATTTGCTTTCTTCCCAACAGCTATACTGCCATGTGTTTTACTTAAATCCATTGCATAAGCGCTGTTTATTGTAGCAGCATTTATTGTTTCTTCAGGTGTCATTTTGAATTGCACACAACATACAGACATCATAAAATTCATGTTTCCACTTGGACAACTGCCCGGATTATAATCACTGGCAACTGCTATAGCCAAACCAGCATCAATCATCCTACGGGCAGGTGGATTTGGCAGGCTTAAAAAGAATGCCGCACCAGGTAATATGGTAGGCATAGTTTTTGAATTCTGTAACGCACTTATTTCAGCATTTCCTAAATATTCCAAATGGTCGACGCTTATTGCACCTACTTCAACTCCGGCAAGTGTACCACCCGAATTACTCATTTGTTCGGCATGTACTTTCGGTGTCATACCATGCTTCTTTCCTGCAGTAAGTATTTCAATTGTTTCTTCTTTTGTAAAGTAATTTTGTTCACAGAAAATATCACAATAATCAGCTAACTGTTCCTCTACTATTCGCGGCATCATTTCATTAATTAATAAATCAATGTATGCGCGTTTATTGTTTTTATATAAGGTAGGAATAGCATGTGCGCCAAGGAATGTTGCTTTAATTGTTAAAGGAGAAAGGGTCTTCAGTTTTTTTATTACTCGAAGCATTTTCAGTTCCGATTCGGTACTTAAGCCATAACCCGATTTAATTTCGACAGCACCTGTACCCTGCATCATTATTTCATTTAAACGTTTTAATGCTGATTCAACCAACTCCTCTTCCGTGGCTTCGTGCAACTTTTTTGCGGAATTTAAAATGCCGCCGCCACGTTCAAATATTTCGTCATAAGTCAAGCCATTAATTCTGTCAACAAATTCGCCTTCTCTGCTTCCTGCATATACTATATGCGTATGACTGTCGCAATAACAGGGCATCACTAATTTATCAGTGGCGTCAATAACTGTCAGATTAGTCCAGTCTGAAATTCCTTCCCAATCATCCATCCTTCCGAATCCCGCAATTATATCGTCTTCAATGGCAAGCCAGGCATCGTTAATGCAGTTTAGTTTTTTCATCTCTTTTCCGGAAACTTTTAATTTTGGTTCTTCCTCTGTCTGAACTAACTGCTTTATATTTTTAATAAGGATTTTCATTTCTTGCTTATAGTGGCGAAAGATACGAATTTGTATACACCCAATCTATGACGGCAAAAGAAAAAAGGATGTAATAGCTATTCTTCATCACAATATTGATTTAATATCAAAGGAGAAGAAAAATAGTGAATGTAAATAATTCTATATTTGAAAAAATAAAATTTTGTCTGACCGAATAAAAAACTACTTTATTTTATAAACATAAGTAGTCTGATTATTATTCATCGGGTTTAGCCAGAACATTAATTTATCAATTGAACTTGGCTCTATTGTTGTCTCGTAGGTCAATGTAGGAATGTAAGCTGTTAAAGAATCCACTCTTTTTTGGATATTGTCAGCTTCCATAAATACAACATAATTTGGTCTGTCTTCAGGAGCCAGTTTATAGAACTCTTCAGCAAATTGAGAAGCAGGGTATTTATTGGTAATTCCAAATACATGTCCCCATTTCTGAAGATAAAATAAGGGCGGCATCGTAAAATCATCTCGGTTGGTATCCTCAATTACTAAGGCTTTGGCATCACCTTTTGTGGCAATATAGGTCATTGATTCCACTCTGTTTTTTTTGGAATAGGCAACAGAAACAACACAAAGTGGAATGGCATTTACAATCCAAAAAAATATCCAGCATACGCGAAGCAATTGTTTTCGGTTTTGCCAAAACGTTGAATTTGTTACATAGTCGTCCCAGCCCACATATCCAAGAATAATAATAAATGGAATTATAGGCAGGATAAAACGTTCCTGTTTATTTGGGAAATAACAATGGAAGGCAAGAAAAATAAAACTTGGCAGGAATAATATTAATTGCTTTCTCCATTTTCTAAAGAATCCAAAGAACAAAAAAATACTTATTGGTGGAATTAAAATACCGAGTATCAAACCGAAATACATGTACCATTGCTGAACAAAATATTGTTTTGAGTTTGCGAGATTGTAAACTATGTATTCCTTAAATTCAGCAAAAGGGACACCCCAGATAAAATAATCTGTGATGCCCTGGATGGCGCCGCCGACAATGAGAAACATTATGCCAACTGCAAAAGCTTCTTTTATTCGTTTGGTAAATAACAGTGCGAGACCGAAACCGCCTGTGAAAATGATACATTGGAAACGTATGGAAAATGCTATTGCCAGCCAGAACCCTGCCCATATATAGTTGGTCACCCCTGTTTTTCCCCGCTCTTTCAGTACCAGCCAAGTGGCATACATCAATGGCACAATACATACATATTCTATAAGATTGCGAACACTTAAAAACGGCATAAACCATAGTATTGATAATAATAATCCGACCATTTTTGCCTGACGCTGACTGGATATTACTTCAGTGATTTTATACCCAAGGTAAATAATAAGCAATGATAAAAGCGCATGTAAAAAACGAATCACATACATTTCTCCCTGTGGGTCGTTTAGGCCCAACAGTTTCATCAATTTAAAGATAAAATAATGAACACCTGAATAAAAAAAACTGTGGCCGGAAGGGATGGCATGTTCTATTCTTCCATTTGGCAGCCAGTTATTATAGTCAAAGCCGTTTGCCCAGGAACCGGCTGATTCTATTACCAAAAAATGGTCGTCATGCATCCCATATCCTTTCGAAAAAAGCACAGATAACATTCTGAAAAATATCCCAACATAAAGAATGAAAGCCAATGGTTTTTCATTCCACATTCTTTTAATAGTATTCATAATCTGTAATTTTCTGCAAAAATATTCTTTATCCGAATAAAATAAAAATTATCGTGAAGTTCTTGGTTTGTCAAACCATTTCTTTTGACCTGTATTTCCATTAGGTTTTGGACGGGCATGACCGGTGTTTCTTCTTCCCTGCTGATGTTTGGGAGCTTTCACAGGATTGTGGTCTATTAAAGGGAATGGGTGATTATCTATTACTTCCAGTTTCTTTGAAATTAATTTTTCTACATCTCTCAGATATTCTTTTTCCTCTGCATCACAAAACGAAATAGCTGTTCCTTTCGCCCCTGCTCTTCCTGTACGACCAATCCTGTGAACATAAGTCTCAGGAATGTTACTCATTTCATAATTTATTACGTATTCCAAATCATCCACATCTATGCCTCGTGCAGCAATATCAGTAGCAACCAGAATGCGTGTAGTCTGTGCTTTAAAATTAGTCAATGCCCGCTGTCTTGCGTTTTGAGCCTTGTTGCCGTGTATCGCTTCTGCCTTAATATTGTGATTTAAAAGAAACTTTACCACTTTATCTGCCCCATGTTTTGTTCTTGAAAATACCAATGCAGTTTTAATGTTTTTATCTTTCAAAATTTCAAGGAGCAACAGGTTCTTATTTCCTTTGTCAACAAAATATACATATTGTTTTATGATGTCAACAGTAGAAGAAACAGGTGTTACCGAAACTTTTGATGGATTAATCAATATAGTACTTGCCAGTTTAACAATTTCAGGAGGCATGGTTGCAGAGAAAAAAAGTGATTGTCTTTTCTTCGGAAGTGCCAAAAGAAGTTTTTTTACATCATGTATAAACCCCATATCCAGCATGCGGTCTGCTTCATCAAGCACAAATATTTCTACATCTTTTAAGGAGAGATGTCCCTGATTCATAAGGTCTAAAAGCCTTCCGGGAGTGGCAATCAATATATCCACGCCGTTTTTTAATGTGTTTACCTGTGGATTCTGACCTACTCCGCCAAAAATTACTGTGTTGGTTAATCCTGTGTGTCGCCCGTAAGCAGTGAAGCTTTCACCTATCTGTATGGCAAGCTCACGGGTAGGAGTAACTATCAGACTTCTTATTTTTTTTCTTCTGTGGTAAACTTTATTTGCGCTTAACAGTTGAAGAATAGGTATTGCAAATGCTGCAGTTTTTCCGGTCCCTGTCTGGGCGCAGCCAAGTAAATCGGTGCCTTGTAAAACAATGGGAATGGCTTGTGCCTGAATAGGAGTAGGGGTTGTATAACCTTCTTCTTTAAGAGATTTTAATATAGGTTCAATTATATTTAACGATTGAAATTGCATAGTGTTTTTATGATTGTTAATTTTTGTAGCGAGATATCAGTTTCAAGAACTGATATTCTTATTAATTTTGTGCAAGGTAATCATAATTAGTGTTGCTTGATGGATATTGCTGCTTTGTAATCATGATTGAATCAGCTAAATTGATTTGAAAACAGTAATTTTCTGAGTGTCGATTTACCCTTGAAATTATTGTGAATAAAGGAAAAAAAATATAGCTGAATTATTAAAATTATATTTATGCTGATAAAAAATCAACCGAAAGTATTAACAGTTATTAACGTAATAGTGCATTGGATAGTGTCATAGTTTTTAATACTTTTACTTTAAATACCATGAAAAAATTTCTTGTCTTCTCCATTCTATTTTTTATTACCTCAGCATTTATTAATGCACAGAACGATACTGTTAAACATCCAACTTCTACTAAAGTGGGAGGCATCAGTTTTAATCTTGGCGGCGGTGCGGCTGTTTTTCAAGGAGGAGGATTCGATATTTTGAATAAGCATTTATACAATAATGGGTATGCTCAAGTTGGCAATCAGTTCCCTACCTGGAATCTGGATATAGTACATTTTATGTATAAAAACACTGTTTTTAATTTGAATTTGAATGGCATTATTAAAAAAAATACGGTTAATGATTCTTCTAAAACGACTTATTCTTCTACTACATTTGATGTTGCCATAGGCAGAGTGATTATGCATTCTTCCAAATTTCTTTTTTATCCGATGATAGGCGCCGATTTTGGAAATGCAAACATTCATGCGCATTACTCAGGATTGCATATTGCTGATGATATTTCGGGTACCAATAAATTTCGCGCGCTTGATATTTCTCTCAATCTGGATTATTTATTCAGAGGAATGGGGAAGAAAGTGGATTGGAAAAGTTCGCAGCTTAATATTATTGGTACAGCTGTTTTATCACTATCCGTAGGCTATGTATATTGTCCTTCTAATACTTATTGGAACGATAGTAATTTTGATGGAACTATTAAAAATACTCAAAATGTTAACTATCCGGTAAACGTTTTGGGTGCGCTTACCTACAGTAATTTCTCCATGTTTTATGCCAGTCTGAAGATAGGATTCGGCTCCTTTGTGAAAAGATAATCAGGATTGTCGCCCCTGTTTTTCTTCGTTAAATTTCCCAATAAAAGTTACCAGATTAAGGTTTAAATTGTCTGCAAATTGGCAATAAAACAGCTGCTTTATTTTCGATATAAATAATGCAAAAAAGCAGGTTCAATGTCGATTATTTTCGAATAACGATAAAATCGACCTTTTTTCGACTAATAATTAAATAAATTCCACTAAAATTTGTTTTGTTGGCATTAATGGTCGTAATTTTGTGTAACCAAAAGTTATTTTATCCGTAAAATAAGAAACTGAATTATTATTTCATGATTTTTAAAATAGTAAACAGTAAGCAAAATAATAGTTCTTTATTAATTATTAATTAAAACAAAATATTTCAGGTTTAAAATTTCGATTACACATTATTAACTTTATTTTTAATCCCTGCATATTTTCGAAGTATAATTTTGTGCGCTCTTTAATGAAAGAAAAAAATGAAACCCTATTTCATTACATTTATATTATTATTTTTTATTTCTATTGAATCAAAAGGTCAAACGGCTGTGCAATCCAATGGACTTTATACTACTACTACTGCTGCCAGCATAAGTGTTACCTTTACAAGCAATAATACCGCAACCAATTTAATTGTTGTCCATGTGGATTGGGGAGACAATACCAAAACGGTTACCGGCGTGACTGACAATAACGGCAATGTTTACAACAGAATTGCGAATACACATATTACATGGAATACCAGCTGGAGCGGCGAATTGTGGTATACTTATAATATAAAGGTTACACCCAATGCGAAAATTACTGTAAAGGCTACTTTTAGTGCCACTCCGGCGGTTCACATGCAGCTTTATATTAATGAATATTCAGGAATGCTCACTACTTCTGCACCTTTGGACCAAAGCAATGCGAATTTTGGTACTGCACTTTCCGTAACTACAGGCAGTGTAACCACTACGCTGGCAAACGAACTGATATATGCTGTGGGTATTGGCGGCGGGGCTGGTACTATTACTGTAGGGTCTGGTTTCACAAGCAATTCGACTTATGCTGTTTCCGAATCAAATATTGTAGAATCGCAAACACTTGTAAATGCAGGCACTGTAAATGCACCCTTTAATAATAGTGCAACAAGTCCGTGGCTGGCTCAAATTGCTACTTTTCAAACTTCTATTTCTCCGTTGCCTATCGGACTGGTTGATTTTACTGCTCAATGCAATGCCAATAATGTTGTTATCAACTGGACTACCGCTTCCGAAATTGATAATAATTATTTTACGATTGAGAGAAGTAAGGATGCATTTGAGTTTAATTCCATTGGCACAATCAAAGGTGCTGGAAATTCTTCCGACAATATTAATTATTCATTTACCGACACCAATCCATTCGCAGGTGAAGGATATTACCGGCTTAAACAGACTGATTATAATGGTAATTCCACCACTTTTAATATTGTAGTTACTGACTGCGAACCTAATGTCGCCCCTGTTTTTCTTCACTATAATAATCAAGCCGGTACAATTACTATTGATATTAATTCAGACATGTCCGCAGAATATACTTCCTGTATATATGATGAACAGGGGAGAAGAGTGAGTGCCCAACAGTTTTATCATGATAAGGAGAATAGAGATTACAGTATTGATGTATCTTCATTACGTGCCGGAATTTATTTTATGTCTCTCGAAAGTGCCGGAAACAGAACCACTCAGAAATTCCTTATTCGTTAATACAGAAGGTGTTTCCCTTTAATTTGTTGTTACTATCCTTCTTAAATTGATTGATTTATATGATGTAATGTCAAATCAATTTATTAGTATAAGTTTTCAAAATAACAGTAATTTGTTTTATAGCTTTGCAGAATACCTTTTTCTATTTAATGAGTACCGGTAAAAAGCTGTTATTATTTCTCCTGTTAATAATCACAAAAAGTGTTGCAGCACAATTGTGCAGTGGCACGAAAGTAATATTGATTGATACAATTAAATATTATGAAACGGTAAACTGGCAACTGGTTTTTAACGATGATTTTAACGACTCAACACTTGACTTGACAAAATGGAATTTATCTGTTGCATCACAGGGAAGTCTTGATGGAACGGGCCCCTATGCTACATTAGACAATGTTACTGTTTCACCTGAAAAGTTTTTCAGTGATTATTCTTCTGCTCAGGGAGTTTGCAGGATTGAAGCTAAAAGAGAAAAGGTAACACGGCTGCCTGTATCCTGGAATCCAGCAATACCACCTGTTACCTATCAATTTACTTCTTCCACTTTGGAATCAGTACAGCAGTTTGGTTTTGGCAAATATGAGATACGATGTAAGATACCAAAGGGAAAAGGTTTTTCGCCCGCATTTTGGCTTTATGGTGAAAAAAATGGCAGAGGAGATGAAATTGATATATTTGAATTTATGAACGAGAGAAATATTTTTGGTGAATACGAAAAAAAAAGTCTTTCCAAAGACGACCAGATGCATTATCATTACTGGGAAAAATCCAATCCGTTAAACAATGTTGGTCATAATTGCGGTTCAACTTATAAATCAGAAATTGATTATTCCAGAGATTATCATACTTTTACATTGATTTGGAATAAATTTACGATGCAATGGTATATTGATGGAGTATTGATAAAGCAGGCAGGGCAGTGGTATGATTTAACAGGTAACGTTATTACCAGTGAAAATGTTCAACCTTCGCAGATTGTTTTTAGAAATGAATGGTATCCTAAAAACCCAATGACAATTATTTTTGACTTTGGAATTCAATCAGGAGACGACCTGCCGGATGATTCCACGCCATTCCCAAGCACTTTTGATATTGATTACATTAGATACTATTCGTATTAATAAATATTCTTTTTCTTTTTTATGACTATTTTCAAATATAAAAATATACTTCCTTTTTGGCTTTTTACCGGGTCTGTAATCATTGTTCTCATTGTTTCACAATTGATTCAGGAAGGAATGTTTATGGATGGATTATTTTATACTTGTGTCGGAAAAAATCTTGCTGATGGGCTGGGAACCTTTTGGAATCCACATTTGAGCAAATCATTTATATATTCTTTTCATGCACAACCGCCTCTTTACTTTGGTATCCTTGCTTTGTTTTATAAAGTTTTCGGTAATAGTATGTATGTAGAAAGGCTTTTTGATTTCACTTTTTTTTTAGGTGCTGCTTTTTATATTCATAAATTATGGAATAAAATTTATTCGACTAATAAAATTGTTGCTGTAAACAGTTGGCTGCCGGTTTTATTCTGGAGTACTATTCCTATTTGTTTTTGGGCTTACAGCAATAATGTGGAGGAAGTAGTAATGTCATTTTTTGTAATAGCTTCGGTGTATCATATTTTCATTGCGCTTCATCTTGATAAAACAATAATATTTAATTTAATAATTGCAGGTGTTTTTCTTTTTCTTGCAAGTCTTACCAAAGGGGCACAAGGCTTGTTTCCAATTGCTGCTGTAGCATTTTATTGGATTTTATTCAGGCAATTGTCTTTTAAACGAATGATTTATTATTCCTCTATATTAATTATAGTCCCTGCCCTGATTTATGTCGTTTTACTAATCACGAATTCAGAAGTATATACCAGTTTTCACAATTATTTTAACATTAGATATGTTCGGGCTTTCAATAATCTCGATTCTACTACCAACAATAGATTTGATATACTTATTCAGCTTTTTATGGAGTTATTACCTATTATTCTATTCAGTATTTTGATTTTATTTTTTACTCGAAAAAATAGATTAAAACAGAAACAGGAGCAAACAAACAGCAAAATAATTTATTGGTTAATTTTAATTGGATTATCCGGTTCTATTCCGTTAATAATTACGCTCGAGCAGCGGAATTTCTATCTGGTTACCGCATTGCCTTATTTTGCTATAGCAATTGCAATGACAGTTGCCTTGCCAATTTCTACATTTATTGGCAGGATAAATTCCGGTAAAATTGGAATCAAAATTATTACATTAATTACTTTTTTACTGTTACTATCATCAATTATATTTACTATAACACGGATAGGAAAAGCAAAACGTGATGAGGATGCTTTGACAGATATAAATAATTTCGGGAAGATAATTCCGCATGGAGAAATTGTAGGAATACCGCCCGAAATGATTAGCGACTGGAGTATTCGCTATTATTTATTACGTTATTATTATATCAGTCTGGATGACCAGAATAAAAGCTGTAATTATTTTATCAGCGAAAAAAACATACCCGAACGAAATGTTCCTGCCAATTATAAACCATATCCGATAGAAACAAAATTGCTTAAATTATATACCTGCGGAAAATAATATATTGATTACTGCATAAAGTTTTTTGTAATTTATTTTACACCATTTTGTTGGTGATGTCGCCCCTGGTTTTCTTCAAGAAATAAATGTGAGTGTTGTTTTATAATTTTTGAACGAAATAAGATTTATATTCCCAAAAAAACTTTTGAGGATGCAGAAAAGTAAATCCTGATTAATTATTTGCTAAGTTTATTTTTTAGAGGAGTATTGTTTTAAAATGGTCATCTCGATTACTATTTCAATGTTGCCAATATTTTTCAAATTAAAAACCAATATCACCTAATTGAATCTTTTGAAGACTTAGGATTTTAGGAAATTTCTGTCTCGAAATTGTTCCTTATTTACTCCATTTCGGTATCTAAAACAGAAATTTCTGCATAAAACTGAGCTAAAAATCGCTCTTTTTCACATTTGCTCTTCCTTTTCATCTTCGTAAGTACTTGTTTATTACGTACTAATGTGTTGCAAACATAAAAGAGTACGTACAACTATTAATCTAGTACGCGTGAAGTTTCATCTGATACGCGTGAAGTTTCATTCGATACGCGTGAAGTTTCATCTGATACGCATGAAGTTTCATTCGATACGCGTGAAAGATATTATGGTACGCATGAAACATATTATGATACGGATGAAACATATTGTAATACGTTACACTATTTTTAGTTATTTGAAGAAAAGTAAAATGTACCTGATCCTGTTAATTTCTATGCATAAAGGGTATAATTTTTATATAAATGGATTTATTCAAGTGCCGAAAACTATTATTTGGTATTTTTAGAATGGAAACAGAAAAGGTATCAAAAAATCACTTGCCCGACTAATGAAATAAAATTGTAAAAAGAAAATAGTACAGAATAATAAGGCAATGAAAACTATTTGTTTCGGCAGTGATAATAAATTTGGTTTTAATCCGTTATAAGTAATTGTGTATTTTTATCCGATGTCAATTAAAATAAGTTGGTTGTATTTGTTATTGCTGGCTGCCGCACTTCATGTATCAGATAGGTGCAGTGCGCAGGCAGTGGCAGATAGTACGCATAAAAACCGGTTTTATATGCTTGATAGTATTGCCAAACCTGCGTTTAAGAAAACGGATACAACAAAGACCTTGATGAAAAGCAGGGGCGACAGCACTCAAAGAAAGGTGATATTTGACCCAAAACAGGAATGTTCGCTGATTTTATATTCAAAGGATGATGCTGTCCTGCTCAAAAAAATTGAATATAAAAAAGCATTCCATACAAAAGCTGAACGCCAAAAGGAACTGCAAAATATTATTTTCGAATGTTATGATAATGCTTTTCTGCTGGCTAAATATGATAGTTTGGTTAACGACTCCGCTTTAATGAAAGCATATTTGAATTTCGGGACAGCATACAAATGGGCACATTTGAAAAAAGGTAACGTGGACGAAGGAGTATTGAGTGAGGTTGGGTTTCGTGAAAAGCTATACAGTAACAAGCCGCTTTATTATAAAAATGTAAAAAAAGTGGAGGAAAAACTGATTACTTATTACGAAAACAATGGCTATCCGTTTGCTTCTGTAAAGCTTGACAGTATTGTGATTTCAGGAGATAAAATTTCGGCGCAGCTGTATCTTGAAAAAAATATTTTGGAGAAAATCGACAGCGTAGTAATAAAAGGAAATGCTAAAATTTCGACCACTTATATATATAATTATTTGGGAATAAAACCGGGGAGTTTGTATAATGAATCCCAGTTGAAAAAAGTAAATTCCCGTCTGGCAGAATTGGCTTTCGTTCGGTCAACAAAGCCTGCATCCATTATGTTTACTGATAAATTTAATAAGCTGGTTTTGAATTTAGAGAAAAAACGTGCCAGCCAGTTTGATGGAATAATAGGTGTGTTGCCAAATAATCAAACAGGGAAAATATTGTTTACAGGCGATGTTCAGCTGAAACTGCAGAATGGTTTGGGAAGAGGAGAGTTGATAGATTTAACGTGGCAAAGGTTACAGACCCAAACGCAGGATTTGAAACTGCGATTGGTTTATCCTTTTTTATTTCGAACTCCATTTGGAGTAGATTATAATTTTAAATTATATAAAAAAGACACAACTTTTTTAGAGCTCGATCAAAATATAGGCATCCAGTATTTGCTGACAGGCGGTAATTATTTAAAGCTTTTTTATGATAACAAGAGTTCCACTTTGCTTTCAACCAGCCAATATGCCAATGCTACTACGTTGCCGCCAAATGCAGATGTTTCTTCAAATATGTATGGAGTAGGACTAAAATATGAGAAATTGGATTACAGGCTGAACCCTCGAAAAGGCTTTTCAATATTGATGAATGTAAGTTTAGGATCCAAGGACATAAAGAAAAATGCAAAGTTGAATGACTCGTTGTATAATGGTTTGAAACTGAAATCAGCGGTCTATAATGGAGATTTTCAGGGGAGTTATTTTCTGCCTGTTGCTTCCAGAAGTACCTTTAGGATTGGGGCACAGGCAGCATTTTTATACGGCAAAGACATTTTCCAGAATGAAATGTTTCGCATAGGCGGATTAAACTCATTAAGAGGATTTGATGAGGAGTCAATCTATGCGTCATCTTATGTGATTTTATCGGTAGAATATCGGTTTATTCTCGAACAAAATTCCTATTTATATCTTTTCGGTGATCAGGCTTATTATGAAAACAATTCTGTAATTCTCCCTTTGGTTGGGCATGACAAGCCTTATGGTTTTGGTGTAGGAATTAGTTTTCAGACTAAAGCTGGTATATTTTCTATAAGTTATGCATTGGGCAGTCAGCAGAATAATCCTATCGAGATGAAAAACGGGAAAATACATTTTGGTATTGTGAATTATTTTTAATCTATCAAGTATTGATTTATGAGTATTGACAAGCAAATTAATTGCTAATTTTACAATCTTATAATTAAGCAATTGCTTGTTGGAATAATTATAATTTAAACAAAAAGTGAAATTTAACTGAAATGAAAAGAATCTTTTTATATGCTATTTTTTTATTAATTGTTATCTCATGCGGCACATCCCGAAAGGGTATGAAAAAACCGCAATCGGTTACTTATAAAAAGGAAACGTATACTATCCATCCTCAATTTGTGATATTTAATACCAGTGATTCAATTTCGGAATTGCATTTTAAAGTGGCCAGTAAAGAATTATTATATACCCGTCCTGATGGAATTAATTTTGTTTCGAATGTTTTAATTTCCTATCGTTTATTACGTTCCTATGATTCCAAGGAAATTCTGGATAGTGCTTCAGTAAGACTTGTGGATGGCAATAATAGTAATGCCGATAAATATCTTGTTGGAAAAATAAATATACATGCTAAAGCTCACCATAATTATATTTTAATTATTTCAGTAACTGATTTAAATCGGAATATAAATGTTTCGAACACGGTAGCAATTGAAAAAGATGATGATTTGAACAGGCAAAATTTTCTTGTAAAAACAAAGTCGACAACAACTCCATTATTTTGTAACTATACAAATAGCGGAGATGAATTAACGATACAATATAAAGCGAAAATTGCTGTTAACATTTATGTTCATTATTACAATAGAAATTTTCCGCTGGCTGCTCCGCCATTTTCGCTCGGCGATCCAGATCCTTTCAAATATAAGGCAGATAGCTCATTTATTCTTCAATTATCTTCTGAAGGAAGTTTAAATTTCGTTGCTCCGCAAAAAGGATTTTATCATTTTCAATTGGATACTACAAAACGCGAAGGGGTAACTATATATTATTTTTCGGATTTTTTTCCGGAAATAAAAAGAGCTGAAGATATGATTCCGCCACTTAGGTTTATTACCACAAAAGCGGAATATGATGAATTGACATCGAGTACAAATCAAAAGGCGGCAATCGAAAAATTTTGGGTTAACTGTGTTGGAAATCAGGATAAGGCAAGAGAAGTAATTCGTAAATTTTATACAAGAATGCACGAAGCAAATATATTTTACACTTCATATATCGAAGGATGGAAAACAGACAGAGGAATGATTTACCTTATTTATGGCGCTCCTAATTCTGTTTATAGAACTGCGAATACCGAGACTTGGACCTATGGTGAGGAAAACAATATCAACTCACTGCAATATTCATTTACTAAAGTAGCTAATCCATTTACCGATAATGATTATTCATTGGAACGATCTTCAGTGTATAAGCAATCGTGGTATTCATCTGTTGATATTTGGCGGCAGGGGAAATTATATTTACAGGAGTAGAAATCAATATAACAGAATAGAAAATAAATATGCAGACAAAAGAGCAAAAGCGTGAAGAAGAAAATTTATTATTCGGATTAAGGCCAATAATAGAAGCAATAAAAGCAGAGAAGGAAATTGACAGGTTGTTTGTACAAACAGGCCTGAAAAATGAGCTTTTCAGTGAATTAATGGGGTTGTTAAAATTACACGAAATACCATTTCAATATGTGCCGCTTGAAAAATTAAATAGAATCACAAACAAAAATCATCAGGGAGTAGTTGGGTATCTTTCATCAATTACTTATCAGAAAATCAAGAAACTATTACCGCTTATTTTTGAAAAAGGAAAAATACCTTTAATACTTATCCTGGATAGAATTACAGATGTACGAAACTTTGGTGCAATAGCCCGTACTGCAGAATGTTCCGGAGTAGATGCTATTATTATTTCAAAGAAAGGCAGCGCACAGATAAATGCAGATGCAATAAAAACATCTGCCGGTGCTTTACATAAAATACCTGTTTGCAGGGAAGTAGATTTGAAGGTTGCGATTGATTATTTGCGCGAGAGTGGTTTGCAAGTAATTGCCTGTACCGAAAAAACTACTGAATTATATTCTCAGCAGGATTATACGCTGCCAGTGGCAATAATATTAGGCTCTGAAGAAGATGGTGTTTCCTCTGAGTATTTGAATCTTTCTGATGCTCATGCAAAAATTCCATTGATGGGAAATATTGGTTCTTTGAATGTTTCAGTGGCAGCTGGAGTAATTTTATATGAAGCTGTTCGCCAAAGAATGGCAAATTAGTATGGGTTTCTTCGAGAGAAAATACCTCCCTTATATATTTCTTTTTTTTATTGTTTTTATTTCCCGACTCCCTTTTTTATCTGCAGGGTATGGTATTGAAGAAGATTCATGGGGGATTGCTTTAGCCGCATTTCATACACATTTCTCCAGTATCTATGAACCTTCACGCCTACCAGGGCATCCTGTTCAGGAAATAATTTATTCTTATTTATGGGGGCTTGGGCCGATAATTTTTAATGGGTTGTCCACTATATTTAGCGCAATAGGAACTGTTTTTTTTGCGTTGATATTAAAACAATTTCAATTTAAACATTTCTTTATTGCTTCTTTGACATTCGCTTTTATTCCTGCTTATTATATCAGTAGTACTTATACAATTGATTTTGTCTGGACAGAAACTTTTATATTAATTAGTTTGTACTTATTACTAAAGAATAAATTAATTGGGTGTGGACTATTTCTTGGGTTAGCGATTGGTTGTAGAATTACAATCGGCGCAATGTTATTTCCTTTCATGATTATTATTTGGCAACAAAACAATTGGAAGCAAAATAGCATCCACTTTTTAAAAATATTAGTTCCAATGGTTTTAGTTTCAGTAATTTTTTTTATCCCTGTTATTGCGCAATTTGGTATTTCTTTCTTCACTTATTATGACCAATTTCCATATCCTCCAATTAGTAAAGTATTATATAAAATGATTCCAGGTGTTTTTGGAATGATTGGCATTATAGCAATTTTAATAGGGATTATATCAATATTTTTAAATAGAAGAAAACAAATGTTTGGTGTTTTGTTTAAAAATAAATTAGAGACTAAAATTATTTATGCGAGTATTTTAGTCTTTATATTATATTGCATTTCTTATTTTAGATTGCCACAAAAATCAGGGTACATGATTCCTGTAATTCCTTTTGTAATTATTCTTTTTGGCTATTATCTCACGAGTAATTATTTTAAATTAATTTGCATATTATTTATTATATCGCCATTTGCCTGCAGTATAAATTTAACCGATAAACTAAGAGGGGCAGCGTATTCCAACTTTGCATATATATTTGAAGTATCAGGACAGGAATTGTTTTTTGATCCTTTTTCAGGACCTATATTTTCTGATTATTCAAAAAGAAAACAAAAGATTAAATACACAGAATATGTGATTAATAAAACAAATGCTATTAATTCGAAAACAGTAATTATTTCTGGCTGGTGGTATAATGAAATTATGGTGACGAAAATGTATCAGAAAGAAAACAAATCTGTTACCTTTGAGCCTTACATAAATGAAAATAAAATAAAAGATTATATAACTAAAGGATACAAGTTATATTATTTGCCCGAGCAGAACATCTACAATGACGAGATGTACAAAATGTCAATAACAGATGAGGTTTCAAAGCCTTTTAATTAAATTAAGTTAATATTTAAAATGCCAACAATAACACAAACTTACGAGATGAATGCCAAGCCGGAAGAAGTTTTTGAAGCTTTGGTAAATCCTGATATTATTCAACACTGGAGTGGTGATGAAGCAAAAATGAGTGCTGATGTAGGTGCCAAATTCTCTTTGTGGGGAGGACAAATGTTTGGAACAAATCTGGAGGTAATTCCTAATAGAAAAATAGTACAGGAATGGTGTTATGAACAATGGGAGAAACCTTCTAAAGTTACTTTTACCATTAAAGCAAAAGGTGACATTTCCATTGTTTCTTTATATCATGAAGGCGTTCCTGAAAAATCTTTGGAAAGTATCGCCGAAGGATGGGATAGCTATTATTTAGGTGCTATTCGGGAGATGTTTAATGAGGAAAAATAGTCAGCCTTTATAATAATGGGATATAAAAGCACGCAGGAATGTATTGATGATTTGGAAAAGGCCGGTCATTTAATTCGTGTGAAGGAAGAAGTAAGTTCAGAATTAGAGATGGCTGCAATTCACTTGCGTGTGTTTGAAAACAACGGTCCTGCTATATTGTTTGAGAATATTAAAGGCTGTAAATTCAAAGCAGTTTCTAATTTATATGGTGATATTAATCGAAGTAAATTTATATTCAGAGATACGTTAGATAAAATAAAAACACTTATCGATTTAAAGAATAATCCAATTGAAGCTGTTAAACACCCTTTAAAATATGCCAATGTAGGTCTAATAGCATTTTCTTCTTTACCTAAAAAATCGAACTTTAACAATCCTGTTTTACAAAATGAAACTACTATTTCTTCCTTACCACAAATTAAATGCTGGCCGGATGATGGAGGTGCATTCATAACTTTACCACTTGTATATACTGAGGACATTGACAATCCGGGAGTGATGAATTCCAATTTGGGAATGTATCGCATTCAAATTTCAGGAAATGAATATATAAAAGATAAAGAAGTAGGGCTGCATTATCAACTGCATAGAGGCATTGGAGTACATCAATCAAAAACAAATGCAAAAAACCTTCCTCTTAAAGTAAGCATATTTGTCGGCGGCCCGCCATCGCTTACATTAGGTGCTGTGATGCCGTTGCCGGAAGGGATGAGCGAACTTACATTTGCAGGCGCATTGGGCAACAGAAGAATTAATTATACAACAATTGATGGTTTTGCAAGTGCAAGTGATGCAGATTTTGCAATTACTGGTGAAGTATTCCCTAATGAAAATAAGCCTGAAGGTCCTTTCGGCGACCACTTAGGTTATTATAGTTTGAAACATAATTTCCCAGTTATGCGTGTTCATAAAGTATATCATCGGAATAATGCTATATGGCCTTTTACTGTTGTTGGCCGCCCTCCGCAGGAAGATACAAGTTTTGGAGCATTGATTCACGACTTGACAGGTGCTGCAATTCCAAAGGAAATTCCGGGTTTGAAAGATGTAAATGCAGTGGACGCAGCAGGTGTGCATCCTATACTGCTGGCTATCGGCAGCGAACGTTACACACCATATAATGATGAACGCAAGCCACAGGAAATCTTAACTATTGCCAATCATATTCTTGGTAAAGGTCAACTTAGTTTGGCTAAATACTTATTGATAATTGCAGGCGAAGATAATCCTTCATTGACAACAAAAGATGTAGCTGCTTATTTTAAACACTTGCTCGAAAGAGTTGACTGGACAAGAGATCTACACTTTTATACCCGTACATCAATTGACACTTTGGATTATAGCGGCACAGATTTAAACAGCGGAAGTAAAGTAGTAATTGCTGCAGCAGGAAATAAATTAAGAGAGCTTGGCACTTCT
>CAIQBY010000213.1 GCA_903870175.1 uncultured Bacteroidota bacterium | reverse complement strand
GTGGATTAGATTATACGTGTGCTGTATTGAGCGTTGAAAATTATGAAATGATTGGCTTAAAAACTTTATCTGGTCCATGGCCTAAAGCTATTTATTATCAGCCAACAGAAACTTTGGGCAATATCTTTGTGTGGCCTAATCCATCTCAAGGCGAAATGCACTTATTTGCCAATACCATTTTAGCAAGATTTGTTACTCAAAATGATGTGATTAATTTACCGCAAGGCTACAATATGGCTCTTAGATGGTGTCTAGCAGAGCGTTTAATGCCGATGTTTGGCAAAGTATCCGCAACGCAAATTGGCATGATTAAAGACTATGCAGCACAGTCTAAGAGTACGATTAAACGCACCAACATGAAACCTGTTCAGAATGCTAGATATGCTGATGCGTTATTGAGTAGTAGGCAGAAAGATGCTGGCTGGGTTTTATCAGGCGGATTTTTTCGTTAATAATTATATACTTATGCAATATTATATTTATCAACATCGAGCATTAGACACTAACAATATCTTTTATATAGGTAAAGGTAAAGATAAACGTCACTCTGATAAAAATAAAAGAGGAAGATATTGGAAATATTATGTCGCAAAACATGGATTTATATCTGAAATAATTAAAAATAATTTAAACGAAGAACTAGCTTTTTTTGCGGAAATGGAATGTATTGATGTTTATAAAAAACGTGGAATTTTATTAGTAAATGCCACAAATGGTGGTGAAGGATGTTCTGGTTATTCAATGAGTCACTCTGAAGAACAAAAACGCAAATGGAGCATAATGCGTAAGGGTGTTCAAAGCCCTCGTAAAGGTGTTAAATTAACTGATGAAACTAAAGAAAAAATAAGAATTGCAAGAACAGGAAAACCATTATCAAATTTGCATTGTGAAGCAATTAGCAAAAGTTTACTTGGGAATAAACATACTGCAAAATTAACAGATGATGAAATAAGATTTGTTCGTGCTAATAAAGGCATTATGACTCATATTGAATTAGGTAATAAATTTAATGTTCATAAAAACACCATTCATAAAATATGGCGTGGCGAACGATATAAAGGAGTTATCTAATGGCTGATTTTGGCTTTGTTGGGCCTACTTATGTTGCACCATCGATTTATGTCAATGGTGAGGACTGCATCAATTTCAGAACTGAAATAGATCCAACGAAGCAAGCCGGTCAGAATGGTGTAGTGGCTTTGTATCCGACACCAGGTTTAACCACCAAAGCAGTTTTATCGGCAATGGCAGAGGTTCGCGGAGCAAGAACAGTCAGCGGTGGTCAATATGCAGTAATGGTTTGTGGGCCTTATGTTTATGTTTTAACTCCAAATCTTACCCCAACATTAGTAGGTCAATTAAATACTTCATCCGGCATCGTGGGGATTACAGACAATGGTCAAAACGTCTATATTGTTGATGGTGTTTATCGTTACACTTGGCGTATCAGTAATCCTGCATCAGCTATATTTAGAGGTTCAGTATCCGGAACAACCCTAACTGTTTCTTTGATGCAGTCTGGCACAATTGCCATTGGTCAATCTTTATTTGGTTTAGGTGTTGGCAATGAAGTGGTAATTACCGCACTTGGCACAGGATCAGGAGGAGTCGGAACATATACAATTAATACTTCATTGACCATTGCTACAGAACAAATGAACTCTGCAGCAGTAGCTTCTATTTTAACTGCTTCTATCTCCGGCACTACTTTAACAGTTACAGCCACTTCCGGCACTATTTATAATGGACAGACCATTCAAGGTGCTGGAGTGACTGCAAATACGATTATTACTACTTATGGTTCAGGCACAGTATTAAGTCAGTCAATTGCAACAGCCGGCACAGGGTATGCAGTAAACGACACTATTACAGTTTTAGGCGGTGTGTATGGCAATACGCCACAAACCTATATTGTTACTTCGATTGGTGGCTCTGGTGCAGTAACCGGACTTTCTGTGCAGAATGTGGGTGCCTATACATCCTTACCCACCAATAATGTATCAACCTCAACAAGTGGAAGTGGCACAGGCTTAACCTTAACTTTAAGTTTTGGAACTGGTGCTGGTGGAACAGGTAATTATGTAATTAATAATAGTCAGACTGTTGCCTCTGAAACCATGTATGCCCTTAATTTCTCAGTAATGCCATCAAGTGATGGAGCATTTACTGGTGGAACTTCTGTAGATATTTTAGACAATTACTTTATTTACAATAATCCAGGCACCCAGCAATTTGCAGCATCTAATATTTTAAGTCCGATTACTCCAGCATTATCATTTGCGAGTAAATTTACTGGACCGGATAATTTAGTAACTGTCATCGTAGATCATGGACAAGCCTATTTATTGGGTGAAACCACCAGCGAAGTTTGGGCTGATGTCGGTTCATTCCCATTCCCATTCCAAAGAATCCCTGGTTCATCATCTCAACATGGTATTGTTGCTAAATTCTCGGTATCACGATTAGGTAATTCATTTGCTTATTTAAGTAAGAATATTCGTGGTCAAGCTGAAGTTGTGATGATGAATGGTTATTTTCCAGTAAGAATCTCCACTCATGCAGTCGAAAACACATTTATC
>CAIQBY010000212.1 GCA_903870175.1 uncultured Bacteroidota bacterium | reverse complement strand
TTAGGGAATTTCTTATTGATTGGCACAAAACCTGCACCTTTCATCAATATAGCCAAAATGGAAGCATAAGTATATACGCTGTAATCGGTATATACGCCAATTAATTTTTCATCTTTGTTTAATCCGGAAGCTATAGTTGAACTGATTTCAAACAGTTCTTCATAATTATACGTCTTATCATCAACAATAATCGCTGCTCTTTTTGGGTTATTTAAATAATTTGAAATAAAGCCTGAAATCATATTAAAATGCAATCCTATTAAGGAATTTACTAGTTTTTTGCTGACAAATATATACAAATTATTTAAGGAGTTAAAGAAATAGAGTGTTACCGCTCATAATTATACCCTAGTATATAAAATTTAAGGCAACACATTCAGTTGAAATACCTATTATATTAATCATTACTTTCGTGTAAAATATGAATACACAGGAAGCTTATATGAAAAGGTGTCTGCAACTGGCAGCAAAAGGAATGGGAAATGTGGCGCCTAATCCAATGGTAGGTTGCGTAATCGTATATCAGGATAAAATAATTGGGGAAGGTTATCATCAAAAATATGGCGAAGCGCATGCAGAAGTAAATGCAATAAATGCTGTAGAAGATAAAGAACTGTTGAAAAATGCTACCCTTTATGTTAATCTCGAGCCTTGTGCTCATTACGGGAAAACTCCGCCCTGCGCAGATTTGATAATCGAGCATAAAATCCATTATGTAATAATTGGTAGTATTGATACCAATTCTCTAGTTGCCGGTAAAGGAATCGAGAAGCTGGCTAAAGCCGGAATAGATGTAAAGATTGGTGTTTTGGAAAAGGAATGTAAGGAGCTGAACAAACGATTCTTTACCTTTTATGATAAAAAACGTCCTTATATTACACTTAAATGGGCGCAAACAAAAAATGGTTTTATAGATAATAAACGAACAGAAGACACTATTGGCAAGGCTTTGCAAATAACTAATCTTGAATCTAAAAAACTTGTACATAAATGGCGAAGCGAAGAACAGGCAATAATGGTAGGCACAAATACTGCTTTGCTTGATAATCCTCAATTGACGGTGCGGGAAGTAAACGGCAAAAATCCTTTGAGAATAACTATTGACAAATGGTTACGGATTCCTAAATCATATCATTTATTTGATAAAAGTACGCCTACCTTAGTTTTTACGGCTGTTGATACACCTTCTGTAAATAATCTTGAGTTTGTAAAAATTGATTTTGACAACGATGTTATTATGCAAATAAGCAACGAATTGTATAAAAGAAACATTCAATCATTGATAGTTGAAGGTGGAGAACTATTGCTGAAAAGCTTTATTGAAAGTAATTGTTGGGATGAAGCAAGAGTTTTTATTTCGGATATTACTATTGGAAGAGGCGTGAATGCTCCAATATTAAATGGCAATCCGGTGAGTAAGGAAAATATAAAAGACGATAAACTTTGGATTTATTATAAGGAGTAGAAGTTAAGAGAAGAATTTGAAATGAAATTTATTCTTTAAATAAATCGAAGCACAAATTAACATCGGAACCATTATTTGAGAAGGTAACCCGGAAAGTTAATTTTTTCATAAGATATATTCCTCTTCCGTTAGGTTCGTGAATTCTTTCGGGAGAAGTAGGGTCAGGAACTGCATCAGGATTAAAACCATTACCTTCATCACTTACTGTAAAACACAGGTAACGCTCTTCTTTTATTTCTGCTGAAAGACGTACTTTTTTATTTTTATCAAATCTATTGCCATGCTTTATGGCGTTGGAAACAGCCTCATTTAAAACCACCCAGATATCGTTACATGTTTCTTCAGAAAGCACGTATTCCTGACGAACCTGGTTGATAATAGAATCCAAAGCATCTACGCTTTTAAGTTTCGACTCTAATACTAATTTTTGAGTCATAGGTTCAATTTCTATAAATGTAGCGTGCATTGTTTAATTGTTTTGTTGGCTAAATTAAACAGAAAAATTGGGACACACAAATTTATTTCTAAATGAATACCATTGGTTATCCGTAACTATACTATTTAATTGTTGGTTTTGGAGATAAAAGGTAGAATCTTTAACAACAACAACCAATCCCGTTTCGGCTTTCACCAAAACGGGACTGGTTGTTGTTGCTTCTTAATGATTAAAGCTGATTCAAAGGTTTTTTTGAAGGCTGAAAGTGTCTACGGAGACGTAAATCTCCTCTACACTCTAGCTTTCCTCCTCTACACTCTAACTTTCCTCCTCTACACTCTAACTTTCCTCCTCTAAGCTCTAACTTTCCTCCTCTAAGCTCTAGCTTTCCTCCTCTAAGCTCTAACTTTCCTCCTATACGCTCTAGCTTTCCTCCTCTAAGTTAGAGTGTAGAGGAGGTTAGCGTCCGTTTTGCAAAATAATGCACATTTGGGTTGTCGGGTTTTGCCCCCTCTCCTCTTTTCGAGGAGAGGGGGTTAAGGGGTGAGGTTAAACATAAAACATTGAACAACTTTCGTAGCTTTGCCAAATGTTGTTCGAAGACACTTATTATTCCATTTCGCAGCCGTGTCAGGGATTATACAAAGATAAAGGAAGCAAATTTATAGCTTATGCATTTCCTGTTTCCAATGAAGAAGAGATAAAAACTCATCTTTCCGCTTTGCGGAAGGAACACCACAGTGCCCGCCATCATTGCTATGCATACCGATTGGGTGCCGATAAGCTTATCTACAGGGCAAATGATGATGGAGAGCCGTCGAGCACAGCCGGAAAACCTATTTTAGGACAAATACAATCAAAAGACCTCACAGATATTTTAATAGTGGTTGTTCGTTATTTTGGCGGAACATTGCTTGGTGTAAGCGGCTTGATAAATGCATATAAACTGGCTACGGCTGACGCTATTAATAATGCTTTAATTGTTGAGAAAATTGTGAAGGAGAAATATGAAATCAAATTTGATTACTTGCAAATGAATGATGTGATGAAAATTATTAAGGACGAAAATCTGGAGATTCAGTCGCAAAATTTTGAATTGACTTGTTCGCTCACCTTCGCTGTACGCAAAAATAATGCTGACAAAGTGCAGCAACTGTTTACTAAAATTAATAATCTTGAAATAAAAAACAAATTCTAAATTCTTATTGTAATAGATATTAAATGTAGATTTGTAGATTCTTATTAAATTATAAATATGAAATTATTAAAAGAAATGTGCGCTATTCATGCCCCTTCCGGCAATGAGGTACCAATGACAGAATTTTTATTAAAGTATATTAATAAACATAAAAAAAAGTGGAAGAATAAACCTGAAATCTTTTCAGGTGAAGGATTTCAGGATTGTATTGTCATGGTTTTCGGCAAACCGCGTACAGCCATCTTTGCACATATTGATAGTATCGGTTTCACTGTCCGTTATGGTCATCAGCTTGTTAAAATAGGCGGCCCAAGAACTGTTAATGGTTTCCAGCTGGTGGGTAAAGATAACAAAGGGAAAGTGGAGTGCGAACTTGCTGTTGATAACGAAAATAATCTAACCTATAAATATAAACGTGAGCTGGAAAGAGGCTCTGAACTTACTTTTAAGCCCGATTGGCGGGAGACAAAAGAATATGTACAATGTTGCTACATGGATAATCGCTTGGGTGTTTGGAGTGCTTTGAAAGTTGCAGAAACATTAAAAGATGGAATCATTGTTTTTTCCTGCTGGGAAGAACATGGAGGAGGAAGTGTTTCTTTTTTACAGAAATTTATTTATAACAAATATAAAGTAAAACAGGCATTAATCTCTGATATTACCTGGGTAACAGAAGGAGTGCCACATGGCAAAGGTGTTGTGATTTCAATGCGGGATAGTCTGGTGCCGCGCAGAAGTTATGTAAATAAGATTATTGAGATTGCAAAAAAGTCGAAAGTTCCTTATCAGTTGGAAGTGGAAGGGAGTGGAGGCAGTGATGCCAAGGAATTACAAATGTCGGAAAATCCATGGGAATGGTGTTTCGTAGGTGCACCCGAGGACAATGTACACACTCCGGACGAGAAAGTTTTTAAATCAGATATTGATGCAATGGTTAAATTGTATAAAGTTTTGATGGAGAAACTGTAATTAGTTCCACTACTTTTTAATAACAGTATCGCGGTTAAAATCTTTTTCAGTAATTGCTACACCATCTTTAAAATAAAAAACAGTTCCAAAGGAAGTTTCGTTTTTGGTGTATAAATATCCTTTGTTGCCGATAACAACAATTCGTCGCGTAACTTTAGTATTCTTTTCGTTTACTATTTCTTCGGTCACTCCTTTAGGATATTTTTTTGCAAGATCATTTTTCTCTGCTTCATCCTTCGCCTTTAAGGTTGCTGTTTCGGCAATTCTTTTCTTTGGATAAGCTTCATTTTCCTTCACTTTCAATGCTTCATTAAAAGCTACTTTTGCAGCATCATAATCCTGCTCCGAAATTGCCGAGTCGCCACGATTGATATAAGTTGTATACCTATCTTCCAGAGCTTTCTCAATTTTTTCTTTATCAAGACGAGCCTTTTCAGCAGCATCTGCAATCGCTTTTTCTTTTGCCTCTTTTTCTTTTTCCTTTTCAATGCGTGCTTTTTCAGCAGCATCAGCCACGGCTTTTTCTTTCGCTATTTTTTCTTTTTCTGCAGCTTCAGCATCCGCTTTTTCTTTGGCTATTCTGTCTTTCTCGGCTTTTTCTGCGGCAGCTATTCTCTGCTTCTCTGCTAATTCAGCAGCAGCAGCAGCAGCAGTTGATTTAGCAATACTGTCTTTTTTCGCAACTTCGGCAGCAGCTTGTTTTTGTTTCTCTGCTAAAGCCGCAGCATCGGCATCTGCTTTTTCTTTTGTTATTCTGTCTTTCTCGGCTTTTTCGGCTGCAGCTATTTTTTGTTTTTCTGCTAAAGCACTAGCATCAGCATCTGCTTTTGCTTTAGCCAATCGTTCTTTTTCCGCAGCATCTGCGGCAGCTTTTTCCTTTGCAATTCGGTCTTTTTCTGCTGCATCGGTCGCAGCGGCTGCTTTAGCCAATCTGTCTTTTTCAGCAGCATCTGCTTTTTCCTTTGCTATTCGTGCTTTTTCAGCAGCATCGGCATCAGTTTTAACTTTTGCCAGACGCTCCTTTTCAGCAGCATCAGCTGCGGCTTTTTCTTTGGCAATCCTCTCTTTCTCCGCCGCATCAGCTGCTGCTGCTGCTTTAGCAAGTCGTTCCTTTTCTGCAGCATTCGCTTTTTCCTTAGCAAGTCGTTCTTTTTCGGCCGCATCTGCTATTGCTTTCTCCTTTGCTAACCGGTCCTTTTCAGCGGCATCCGCTTTTGCCTTTTCGCTAGCCAGCTTGTCTTTGTCTGCTGCATCAACTATTGCTTTATCTACTTCGGCAAGTTTTGTTTTCGGATATTGTTCAGCAGGTTTCAGTATCAACGCTTCATTGTAACCGGCTTTTGCCTGATCATAGTTTTTAGCTGCCAATCCTTTGTCACCTTTTGCCAATGCAGCTTTGTATTTCGATTCGGCAAGTGCACCGCCAGTATTTTTATCATCGGCTATTTTCTGATACTTCAAAAATTCCTGCTGCATGGACTCATTGAGGTCTTCATCAGGACTTAATCCTGCTTTGCCCGAACTATAGAAGAAGCTCATAAGCGGTTTTTCAAAGGCTTCGTCTATCTGGTCGGCAAGTGCTTGGTCGGCAGGCAGTTTGAAGAGTTCAAATTCGGGTTTGCTGCTGCCTTTAAAATCTTTTATTTCTTCATCAGAAAATCCTATTGTGGAGTATAAAAGCTTCACTTTTACATACCCTTCTTTTGAGGCGGTGAGCGTATATTCCTGGTTGGGTTTCAGGCTGAATGAAAAGCTTCCTGAAGCGTTGGTTGTAGCTTGTTTTGTCTGGTCAGATTCATCATTGGAAAGTGTGATGAGTACGCCACCAAGTCCTTTGTCATTTTCCCTGACTATTCCTTCGATATTGAACTTGAACTGGGCATTTGCCTTACCAATTCCAATAAAAGTTAGGAATATAAACAACATTAATCTTCCGAAACGGTTATTTATTTTTCCTGATTTATTACAATTCATACCTGTTAGTCTATTCTTCCTCCCCACTTTTCCTCTGAAAGCTTTATAGTTTACTATTACTAAACGAAAAAAAAAACAAACCTATTGCCTTTGTTAAAAACTATATTAACACAACAACTTTGGTTTGTAATATGAACCACAAAATTAATAATAAACCTTTAGCCCGACAATAAGAATAGTAATTCTGTACTATTTTTTGATTTATTAACGGAAAAGGGGAGGAGTATTTACTGCTTTATGTCTCCTACCACCTCTCTAGTTTTCAAGAAGGGTGGATTAAGGGGGGCGATATGGATGAATAAATTATCATTACGAAGCTTTATCTATATTTGCAACAAACAAATTAATTCACCTTTATGAAAATAATTATCCCATCATTATTATTTGCCTCTTTTCTGTTTTCGTTTTCAGGAATTATTGCGCAGGAAGAAAATATAATTTTAAAAACAACCACCGGAGATATTGACGGGACATTAATGCTTCCTGAAATAAAACAGAACATCCCTGTGGTACTGATAATAGCCGGTTCGGGACCAACAGACAGAAACGGAAATAATGATGCAATGGAAAATAATGCCTATAAATATCTTGCAGAAGCACTGGGCAAAAATGGCATTGCGTCTGTACGATATGATAAACGAGGCATTGGGAGAAGTCAGGATGCTATGGTTAGTGAAAGTGATGTAAGATTTGAAACATATATTAATGATGTGAAAAGTTGGGTGGAGATGCTGGCAAAGGATAAACGATTCAGCAGAATTATAATTGCGGGCCACAGTGAAGGTTCGTTACTGGGAATGATTGCTGCCGAAAACAATAAAAATGTTGCCGCTTATATTTCCATAGCTGGAGCCGGACGACCAGCTGACCGGATATTAAAGGAGCAATTGGCCGAGTCGCCACAAAAGGTGAAAGATATGGTATTCCCGATGATTGATACATTGAAAAAGGGAGACACCATACAGGATGTGCCGAAGTATTTTTATTCTTTATTCCGGCCGTCTATCCAGCCATACATGATTTCGTGGTTTAAATATAATCCGCAGGACGAGATTAAAAAACTAACAATTCCTGTGTTGATTGTGCAGGGATTAAATGATTTGCAGGTAACAAAGGAAGATGCCGATTTATTAGCTAAAGCAAACCCAGCGGCAAAACTGGTTTTGATTGAGAAGATGAATCATGTATTGAAGATAGTAGAAGGTGATAAAAAAGCGAATAAACGTGCTTATGATAATCCTGATTTGCCTTTAGCTGATGCATTTGTAAAGGCTGTTATCTCATTTTTAAAAAGCTAAATTTCAACTCTAATAATAAACATATCTGAAATGGCAAATAATAAAGGAAGCCGCAATTAAGCAACTTCCTTTTTCAGTTTTGACCTAAGAAATTCGAAACACTAAACCAATTCCGTCTGCATCCTGCTCAAACTGCGGTAAAGACCATTTTCCTCTTCCATCAGTTGTTCATGAGTGCCGCTTTCGCGAACAGCACCTTTATCAATCACTATTATCTTGTCAGCCTTTCGGATGGTGGATAAGCGGTGAGCGATAACAAATGAAGTACGGCCTACCATCAATTTATCCAATGCTTCCTGCACCACACGTTCCGATTCCGAATCCAATGAACTGGTAGCTTCATCCAGTATTAAAATGCTTGGGTCTTTGAGAACAGCACGTGCAATCGCAATTCGCTGGCGTTGCCCTCCGGATAATTTAATGCCCCGCTCCCCTACTAATGTTTCAAATTTTTCAGGGAAACTTTCTATAAAGTCCAATGCATTTGCCTTTCGGGCAGCTTCGGCTATCTCTGCAATAGAGGCAGTAGGTTTGCCATAGGCAATATTTTCTTTAATGCTTCCGCCAAACAAAATTACATCCTGTGGAACGATTGCCATATTATTTCTTAAATCGGTAAGTGAATAATCCTTTGCATTTTTCCCGTCAATTAATATTGTTCCTGATTCAGGGTCATAAAACCGAAGCAGCAACGCCACCAAAGTAGATTTTCCCGAACCGGAAGGACCCACAACAGCGATAGTTTCGCCCTTTTTTGCATTGATAGTTACATCCTTTAACACCTGTATTTCCTTGCGGGAAGGATACGTGAACGCGACATTCTGGAACACCACATTTCCTTCAATACGATTAACCACAGGCATCTGCTCATGTATTTCGAGTGCTTCGGGTTGTTCATCCAGTATTTCAAACACACGTTCTATCGCTCCTATCGCTTTCTGTATCTGAGCATATAATTCGGCAATGCCGCCAAATGATGCACCTACAAAGGCAGAGTAAAGAATAAATGAAATCAAATCGCCGATTAATAATTGATCATGAGAAGCAAGTACAACTCCATACCATATTACAGCTACTATTGCGCCGAAAAGACAAAAGATGATGAATGATGCAAAGCCGCCCCTGTATTTTCCTCCCTGAATAGCTATTCTGACAATTTCCAACGTGCTTTTTTTATAACGGTTGTTTTCGAAAAACTCATTGGCAAACGCTTTAACGTTGGTAATTCCCTGAAGAGTTTCTTCTATTATTGTATTCGATTCAGAAATCTTTTCCTGAACAGATCGGGAAGTCCTTCTTATAAATCGTCCGAATACTACAGCTGCCAGAGCTACCACAGGCACTATCGCGAGCATCATCAATGTCAATTTAGGAGAGATGACGAGTAGCAAAATGATACCGCCGATTATAAGAATAAACTGGCGCAAAAACTCTGCAATTGTTGTGGTCAATGTATCCTGTATCATAGCTATATCAGCCGACATACGACTGTTCAAATCCCCAACTCTCTTCTGTGCAAAGAAAGTCATTGGCAATGTAATCATGTGCGAATACACTGCCTGGCGAAGTTTAGCAAGAGTATTTTCGGTATAGTTTACAAACAGATATACTCTGAAGTATGAGAAAAAAGATTGCAGTGTCAATACTAAAATAAGGTATAATCCTATTTTATTTATTTCACCAAACTCTTTCTTTTCAATTGTTTTTATCAAGCCGCCGAGCATGTAAGGGAATAGCAAAGCAGTACCACCCGTAAGTAATAAAAAGAATGTACCGAGATAAAGTTTCCATTTATGTTCGCCTATATAACTGAATAAACGGGTAGTCTTTTTTAATGCTTCCTTATTGAGTTTCGCCTTTGGTAAATCATCCGTTTCTTTTACTTTTCTTGCCATTTATTATTATTTTTTAGGGCGCAAAGGTAGTAGTAAATTTTATTGAATGGTAAATAAATAAAAAGTCTCCCGTTACAAGGAGACTTAATTATTTCACATTAAAAAATTGTTATGTTTACCTTATAAATCCAATGTTATCTGCGAATCATTTTCTCCGCCTTTTTTCTTATCCTTCTTATCTTTTTTTTCTTCAGAAGGCAGTTTTATTTCCGAGTTTATCTGTTGATCAATAGAAATAATCGGTTTCTCAGGTTTCTTTTCTTCCGCAGTTGATTTTTTTAATGCTTCAAGTGGAGAAAGTCCGCTTTCTTCAAACTCATCAAGCAGCTCTTCTTCTATCGGCATTTCCTCAGGAGGCAATAAATTTATTTCTTTCACTTTCGAATATGAAAGTTTATTTCCTTTGGCCTTTAATCCTTTTACTTCAATAAAATCAACTAGTTTAATTTGCTGGTCAGGTAGTTCCTTGTCTTTAATTTTGCTGAATTTCACCTCTACCACAGGCAGCGCATCAGTAGTAACAATCTCCAACCGAGAACCTTCCGACTCCGATATAAACAATACTTTTTTATCTGATGGCTCCACAAGGAAACGCTTTACAAAATATGTTTTTGATTCTCCATCAAGATAAATCGCAGATACCGGTCGCGTAGGATTAAACTTTTCTATCACCACCATATCTTCATCAAAATGTGTTGCCAAATCAAAGCCTGTCAAACGGTAAGTTCCTGATTGGGTGATGCACAATATCTTATCTGTAGGGCCGAAACTGCCAAGGAAAGTACCTCGTTTTTCAGTATTTAAGCGTTGTACAGTATCATCAAAATATACATCAATGGCACCTAAAGTAGATACACCTTTTTGTTTAAGAATAATCTTCCGAACGGAATATTTAGTAACCACATTACCTATTGAGTTACGGGTTTTAATGGCTAAATCAGCAAAATTAATATCCCATTGTACTTTACGCAAACCTGCCATCGGTTTCAACTGCACCTCCACAAGTTCCGATTCTCCATTAGGATTTGCCGTGAAATAAAGCACTTCCGAATCAGGTGTTCCTTTTGTCAATAAATAAGGTTTATCTCGCAATGCACCAGTAACCGAAAATCGTTTCATGAATACTGTTCCTTTTTTTCCATCACGATAAATCATATTATAAACTGTCCGTTCATCGTTCTTTTTAAATACCGAAATATGTATCAAATCCTTTCCAACAAAGGCTTTATCAGTAACTTTTGAAACCAGCATCGTTCCATCTCTTCTGAAAACAATGATCTCATCTATATCCGAACATTCCGAAATAAATTCATCTTTTTTCAACCCATACCCTGCAAATCCTTCTTCGCGGTTCACATATAATTTTTCATTCGCAACCACAACAGAAGTAGCAACAATAGTTTCAAACGATTTTATTTCCGTTTTACGCTCACGGCCTGCACCATATTTCTTCTTTAGATTTTTAAAATATTCTACTGCATAATCAACAAGATTTGCCAGATGATGATTTATTTCCTGAATCCTTGCCTCCAGCGCTTTCATCTTTTCATCCGCTTTAAACGAATCAAAACGAGTAATCCTTATCATCGGAATTTGTGTCAGCTTCTCATAATCTTCATTTGTAATCTCACGGATAAACTGTTTTTTATATTTCGTAAACCTGCCATCAAGATAAGCAAACAAACTTGTTTTATCTCCATAGTTTTTGAAATCAATATACATTTCATCCTTTATAAAAATCTTCTCCAGCGACGCAAACATATACGATTCCTGCAACTCCCCTTTCTCAATCTCCAACTCTCTCCTCAATAATTCAAGAGTAGCATGAGTTGACAATTTCAGAATTTCATTAACACCAATAAACTTAGGTTTATCATTCTCAATAATACATGCATTTGGCGAAATAGAAACTTCGCAATCAGTAAATGCATAAAGCGCATCTATCGTTTTATCTGGCGAAATACCTGGCACAAGATGAATTACAATCTCCACATTTTCTGAAGTATTATCTTCCACCTTCCTTATTTTGATCTTCCCCTTATCATTCGCAGCAACAATCGTATCTATCAGCGAGCCCGTCGTAGTGCCGAAAGGAATCTCATTTATCACCAGCGTCTTTTTATCAAGCTGAGATATTTTAGCACGAACACGCACCCTTCCTCCTCTCAAGCCATCATTGTAATTGCTGAAATCAGCCATACCCGACGTATTAAAGTCCGGCATAATATCCGTCTTCTTACCTCGCAGCACCGCTACCGAAGCATCGCATAATTCATTAAAATTATGAGGAAGCATTTTGCACGCAAGTCCTACCGCAATCCCTTCTACACCTTGCGCCAATAATAACGGAAACTTCACTGGTAATGTTTCCGGCTCCTTATTTCTGCCATCATAACTTGACAGCCATTTCGTGGTTTTCGCATTAAACACCACCTCAATCGCAAACTTGCTCAATCGCGCCTCAATATATCGTGGAGCAGCAGCCCTGTCACCAGTCAATATATTACCCCAGTTTCCCTGCGTATCAATCAGCAAATCCTTCTGTCCCAAAGCCACCAACGCATCACCAATACTCATATCTCCATGTGGATGATATTTCATAGTATGCCCAATAATATTCGCCACCTTATTATATCGCCCGTCATCCAAATCATGCATCGAATGCAATATCCGGCGTTGCACCGGTTTCAGCCCATCCTCCACATAAGGTACAGCACGCTCCAGAATTACATAAGATGCATAATCCAAAAACCAATTCTGGTACATCCCCGAAACATGAATCACATTATGCAATTCCTCTCCCCCACTCGTTACTTCTTCATTTACATTTTCCTCGTCGCTCATTTTCCAATTTAGATATTAGTCCCGCACATGCAGGATAAAACTTCCCATTATTTTTTGCCTCGCAAAAGTATTATTAAAAATTCTTTAATAATCAAGATTCTTTTAATTGTTATTCACAAAAATTGTCTGAAACTCATCCACTTTCACATAGTAAACCATTCCCGAACCATATTAACCCTCCGATGACAATTAGTAACCCATTCCCGACAACGAGAATACAAAACTTCAAACATTGGCACCCCTCACCTTGTTTAGGAGAAGGGCCAGGGATGAAGTATGACTGCTTATAACATTAGTTTTACTAATAGAAACAACAAATAAAAAGTCCTGCCATTAACACAAATAGCAGGACTTTTGTTTTGTTTTAAGAAATATAATCTTTACTGTGCGCTTTTTATTTCTTTCAATCTCGCTTTCAGTTTTGCTATTTCATCTTTCGAGTCCTGAATTTTTTTCTCATACTCCTGTTTGATAAGATTAGGACCTTTTGATTTGGCAAAAAACTCAATATTGTTTTCAAGCTGCATCACTTCTTCTTTCAGTTTTGTCATCTTATTTACAATGTGACGATCATCACCAGCCGAAAAAGATTTACTTCCTCCGGAAGTACTTGCCTGAGCATAATCAGCATTTTTAAAATCAGGACGTATCTGCAATGCATCAAAATGAACTTTAATTGCATTCCTGAATTTATCCCATATCTTATCTTTCTTTTTTAATGGAACCATGCCTATGTCGCTCCATTCGCGCTGAAAAGCTTTAAGGTGGTCAAGACTTTCAACAGCATTGTCTTTATTGATTTGGAACTGTTCTATTCTTGTAACTAGATCAAGTTTCTTATTGTAATTCTGTTCATACTCATCATCCATACTGTTATAATGCGCTTTCTTACGGTTAAAAAAAGCATCACAAGCAGTCTTGAATCGCAACCAGATTTTGTTGTTTTTGTCTGCTGACCCTACATGACCATACTTTTTCCATTCCTGCTGAAGGCGTATTAATTCTTCCGAAGTAGTTTTCCAGTCAGAGTTTTCCTGCAGACCTTCTGACTGAATACATATTTCTGTTTTTGCCTGTAAGTTAGTTGCAAACTCCTGTTTTCTCTTTTTATAATATTCGTCTTTCTGCTTGAAAAAATTATCTGTAGCCAGTCTGAATCTTTTCCAAACCTCTTCGTTTTTTACTCTGTCGGCAGGTCCAATAGTTCTCCAGGTATTCTGCAGTTCAAGAATTTTCTTTTGTCCATCCTGCCAGTTCTGATGTTGTTCATGTGGAGCATTAGCAATAGCTTCAGCCTCTTCACAAAGTTTTGTTTTTGCTTCAAAATTCGCTGAATGTTTTACCTGTAAATCGGCAAGGTATTGTTTTTTGTTTTCGTAAACCTTATCAGTAGCGGTTTTAAATCGTGCCCATAATTCATTTCCCTGTTCACGGGCAACGAACCCAATTTCCTTCCATTTATTTTGCAATACCTGCGCTTCCTTTATCGCTTTATTCAATGAAGGTTCCAAAAGAAGTTCCTCTGCTTTTTCGCATAAATGAAGTTTCATTTCAATGTTTTTCTTCTGGTCAAGAACCTGAAGCTCACGGTTTATCTTGATAAAGTCGTAGAACCTATCGATGTACAATTTATAATTGTTCCATAACTCCGTAACATTTGCCGAAGGAACAGCACCTATATTTCTCCATTGAGCCTGCAAGTCATGAAATTCATTAAAAGCCTTCGACATGTTTTCTTCATTTTGAATGATGTTTTTCATCTTCAAAAGGATTTCATTTTTTGCTTTTAAATTTTCTTCACGCAGCTTTTCCTGACCAATAATAAAGTCTGCTTTCAGTTTGCTGTATTTTGAATAAGCCTTGCGGAAACGCTCTTCTACAGCATCAGGGAAATATTCAAACTCTTCAGCATTATTTCCTTCTTCCAGAAACTTAGAAAGGGCAGTTGCTTTTTCCTGAGTTACAATCTGGTTAAAAGCTTCGCGTGCAGACGCTACTTTATTTCGAATTGCTACTAAATCATTTTCGTTGCATAGTTCCTCCATTCTCCGGGCCAAATCCTTTTTCGAATAGCCGTTAAAATTCTCCAAAGACTCTATCTCCAGTTCTTCGGTATGCTCCTCAACCACAGGCACAGCTTCAATTTCCGAAACTGTTTCCGTCACATTTATCGCTTGCTCTTCTGTCCTGTTTTTCTCTTCCGGCAATGCAGATAATTCATCTAAATTTTCCATTCTTCTGTTTAATATTTGTACTTCGTACTGTAAAGATAATAAATGTTTTTATTTTAGCTTTTTTAAAAGTGTTTCAGTTTCATTTTTTGCTTTGTTATCATCCTCACATGTAGGAGTTATTTTCAAGGCACTATTCGCCCATATCCTTGCTTCCACATCTTTTCCCATCTCATGATACGTTTCTGCAAGTTCATATTGATGAAGAATAAATTTCGGCTCAAGACCAATGGCTGTAGTAAATGATTTTACAGCATCATCATATGAACCGCCTTCGGGAACACCACCGAAAAAAGCATTAATCATCGCTTTCTCAAAGCCATTAAACCCTGCAACAGTTCTGTGCCAGCGACCAAGAATATGATAAGCACCTGCATTTTTAGGGTTTAAAGCAATGCTTCTATCTACCTCTGATTTTATAAGTTTTGCATTTGCAATCTTCACTTTCGAACTTGCATTTTCATATATTCTGCCCAAAGCCAACGCATAAACATAATGCCCATCTGCATTTGCTTCTGATGCCTTAATCGCTTTCTGTGCAAGGTATCCGGCCTGCTTGTAATAATTCATTTTATCTGCTTCCGGCAAATAATAATAGGCATATTTTGTCATGCAATAACTTGTTCCAGTTAAATAATTCACATTGCCTGAGTCTGTTTTCAGTAATACCCGATAGAGTGGTAGCGCCTCTTTATAATTAAATGCAGTCCTGTATTTTAGTGCTATTGCATATTGCTCTTCATTTGTTTGCGAAAAGCCTGTGACAGCTATTAATAAAGCTATAACAAGTGATTTAATAATTTTTGTATTCATAATTTATAATTAATTTGAAATTTGTAATCTGTAATTCATCAAAATGCTCTGCTAATGCCTACCACAAAACGATATTGTATATAATCCTTATCCAAATAAGGTATTCTGTTTAGGAACAAAGGCATATCAAATCGAATGGTTAACGGATTTACAGTTTGAAGGAAAGCAAATTTTTTAATAGTCAATGTAGCGCCAATTCCTGCATCTGCTTTAATACCCGTCATTCTTAATACCTTGTCTCCGGGAGCAGCGGTATAATTAATTGTTCCTGCATCACCAAATAAATAAGTCGTTAACTTGAAAGATTTAGTAAGCCAGTTTTGTTTTTTTATTTTTATAATCCCATCAAATTCCAGTTCAGCATTCACTGCAGCACCCGTCTGCCCTTTATAAGTATTTACGGTAGTTCCATCAGCCAATAATTGAGGAGCAAGATATCCTGAATAACCTCTCAAATTAAGACCTCCGCCATAATTAAAATAATTAGTTCCTGCACCGAATGATGCCCATTTAGGATCGAATATTCCCTGGGAACGGGTATATTTATTCTCCATCATTTCTTCCGGATTTCCTCCTGCCAGAAATAAAGATGATTCACTTGCCCAGTTTGTTCCTGTTCCGTATTGCGCATACACACGGGTATTCAGCTTCAGTCTCCATAAATTAGTACGGTTAATAACAGTTAAATTTACCGTTTGATAATCATAGTCACTCCTTATTGCAGACGAACGCATTCCTAAATTAATATTTCCTAAACCTGTACGGTAAGAGTAATTGTGTTCAAAACCAATGTTGATAGTGTTATTATATTTCCGTGGAGCCCATTCCGTTGGCAATAATAAATAAGGCAAATCATTCTCGTTTTGACGATACATTGATTTGAAAAACATATATACTTTATTCTTTCCTGAAATATCTTTCCTGTCAAAACCTGCAGTATAGCCCTGCAATCCATCAAGATTCTTTGCTGACAAATATACCGAAGAGCCTTTCATAAAGCGGTCGGTAGCGGTTCGGTAATTAATCCGGAAACTGGCAGGGTTGTTTGAATTACGGTTATGGTTTTCCGTTGCAGTATCCAGATAGTTTTTCCCAAAGCCGGAATTAAACCAGAAGGTAGCATCAAATACATGTTTGTAATTCATGTAATTTCCATTCAGATTAAGCCCAACTTTAATACCGTCATAACCGTTGTACCAGAAGTCTGGACGAAGATTCATTTCATATTTTGTCCAGTCGGAAGGATTATAAATCTTCGAATCAAAACGGAATTTAACCGGCATTTTTTTACCGTTGTTAAGCATATTAGCATCAGCAAGTCTGTTGCTTGGGTCAATTACTACATTGTCTATTCCCTGCGGAATAGTAACGGTAGCAGTATATGTAGGCTTCACTTTATCCCAGCCAATCCATCTGGGCAACACTGTTGCATCTGTTTTTTTCACAAACCAATTGTTCGGAATATGATAATTATGTGCACTGTCATTCTTATCAATCACCGAAAAATCAAGAGGCATTTGCATCCCTTTTCTTTTGAAAGTAATTTCATATTCATCTTTTCCTTTTCCTTTTTTTACGCTTTTTACAGCATAATCAATAGTTTTGGGAGTATCCATCCATTCATCAAAAAACCATGTTAAATCTACATGTGTATATTGAATTACTGAATTACGAAAATCTTCGATGTAGGGATGTGCGAATTTCCATTGATTAAAATAATGGCTCATTGCAGCTAAAAACAATGAATCACCTAAAGTATATTGCAGATTATAAAGCATTGTTGCTGTCTTGGTATATACCTGTCTGTAACCGCCACCTTTGGCTACAGCACCATTGTACATATCCGAATGAACGCACATATAAGCATCCACATCTCTGCATGCATCATTCATATATCCGGCATATACGCGCGAATTACGAACCATTTCAGGCTCCGTAAAATAGTTTACATATTTATTTTTCGGTGGATATTTGATGATTGCTTCCCCATCTATTCGTTCATAATCCCAAGCGGTAAGAAACTGTGTAAAGCCTTCATCCAGTGCTGCACGATACGTTTCATTATTACCTACCATCCCGAAAAACCAGTTGTGACTTATTTCATGTGCCAGCAAACCTCTGTAATCAGGGTCCATGCCGCCATCAAGTGTAAGCATCGGATATTCCATTCCATCCTGTGCATCAGCCACCGTCATCTTTGGATAACCATACATTCCCCAGCTTTCCGAATTTACTTTAATAACTCTTGCAGCATACTGTGCGGCATTTTGCCATCTTGCAGCATGCGGTTCTTCTGCCAGTGCATAACATTTAATTCCGTTCCATTCTGCTTCTCCTATTCTATAAGTCGGGTCGGCAGTGAGTGCAAAGTCATGTACATTCTCGGCATGAAACTTCCATGTTTTAGTACTTCCGTCAGCAGTAATTAGTGTGGAAGGTTTTTCTCCCCAAGGTTTATTTGCGAAGTTTTTAATATCCAGTTTTGCTCTCAGGTCGGCAGGCAGCACTTCATCACGGTTGATAAGTGTTCCTGTTGCATCCAGTACATAATTATTAGGCAAGGTAAACGCGGCATCATACGTACCGAAATCACCATAAAATTCATGATCCATGTGCTGGTCGGTATCCCAGCCTTGTTTGCGGTCGTACACGGTAATACGCGGATACCAGTGCACCACATCATAATGTTTGCTGCCCCATGCATTAAACAGTTTCATCCGATTGCGGATAGTTCCTCCATTGAAATAGGTTTTGAAATCAATTTTGAAACTCATGCTTTCACCTGATTTCAGAGGAGTTGCCAGAAACACTTTTAATATAGTATTATCCTGTTCCATTTTCAAATCAATGCCATTAGCAGTTATTTTAGATACATTACATCCCAATCCCTGTTCGGAATACTTGCCGAATTTCACTTTTGTTTTATTGTTTTTATACAAGTCGGCGAGATACGAACCCTTTGCCTGCGCATTGCTGTAAAGGTGAAAATAGACAAACTTCAATTCGTCAGGCGAATTATTATAATAGGTCAATTCTTCCGAACCATCAATAATATCAGTCTTGTCATCAAGTGAAGCAGTAATTTTATAATATACATCCTGCTGCCAGTAACCTTCAAAAGGCTTGCGGTTTTTCCAGTAATAAGTATTGCCTGCCGACTGATAATTATTAACAGGAAACTGAGCAGCAGCATTCATTACAAGCGTAATCAATAAAAGAAGAATAATTTTTGTTTTAAACATTTTAATATCCGATGAAATAATAATGGGTAAATATAGATGAATTTTGGATTGATAAAAGAAGAATTTATTTAATAATCCGCGAAGCAAACAAAGTAATATATACCTTTGATTCCAACTAATAATAAATAATCATGCAGATAAAAAGAACAGCAACCGCCCATTGGGAAGGTACAGGAAAAGAAGGTAAAGGAACACTTGCAACACAAAGCGGTGTATTAAACAATGCACAGTACGGTTTCAAATCGCGGTTTGAAGACGGAATAGGTACTAACCCCGAAGAGCTGATAGCAGCAGCACATTCGGGATGTTTCAGTATGAAACTTGCTTTTAATTTAAATGCGGCAGGATTTACTGCCGACAGTATTGATACCAAAGCAGGAGTAGTTCTGGAGAATGGTGCAATACCCGAAATACAATTGGAAACAACTGTAAAAGCTGCCGGATTGACAGCAGATAAGTTAAACGAACTGGTTGCTGATGCAAAGGCGAACTGCCCTGTTTCCAAGCTGTTTAATGCAACTATTACCGTTAAAGCTACTTTAGCTTAAGAGAAAGCCTCACCCCCAGCCCCTCTCCAAAGGAGAGGGGTGACTGGATGTGATTAAGTTAAGGAAAAATAATATCGAATATAGAACATCGAATTATGAATAATGAAGTAAGGTCCGCAACCTTCTACATTCGATGTTCAATATTCATTATTCGAAATTCTTTTTAAATCTAAAATAATTAACCTGACAGGTTTAGTTATTACTGATTCTATTTGTTTTTCCAGCGTTCCAACTTAGGAATACCTTTTACAAACAAGCCTGCTATAAAGCCGGGGAAACCCATTTCCCTTAATTTTGCTTTACAGAATACCTGCATTTCAGCAGCAGTAATATCAGGCTGTTTAAACTTACCGTCTTCATAACAATAAGCACAATACATCGTACTTATACTTTTATCGGCATTTGTTCCTCCGCCATTTGGTGATTTTTTCAGAGGCATTCCGCAACTCTGACAATTCTTATATGTTTCTGCCATTTTGTTTTTATTGAATAATCATTTTTTTGTTTCTTTATGCTATTTATTGTTTGTTGTTGGTATTTAACTTAATAATTATTACTCGAAATGAATAGCGACATTAGGTTCTAAGTTATCAGTAGTTGTTTTTCTTTCCAATGCTTCGTCCTCGATATATTCGTAATAAATTTTCAAGTTCCTTTTGACTAATATTGTAATTGGTTATTTCTAGCTTTTCTCTACCTTCATTATATGTATATATTAAATAATAACTTGTTGAGCGTCTATAATGCTCTTCAATTACCATTTCACCACTAATATCTTCCCATTTAGCAAATTCGCTGGAAACTGTTTTTATACCTTTTTCATTTATTATAATTTGAGGTTGAGTATTTGTTTCCTTCTTAAATGAATCATAGACAAAATAACCACATACCAAAAAACACCCACCTCCCAATAAATATTGGTCTTTATAAAAAACTAAACAGAATCCTCCTCCAGCTCCAGCTAACATTATAGCAATTGGAAATAAATTTTTAATTTTTGAATAATAAATTATAGTTTCTTCAGGAATTGAAACATCATCGTCAAAAATATCCTTTTGTTTAAATTTATCAAGAATTAAATTCCATTTTTCCTGTATTGATTTTCTTAAAAACGGGAAAATGAAAATTGTACCTTCCGCCCAAATAAGTTTTGCATAAACAGCTCTTCTTTGTAATTCGTGTACATTTCTAACATTGTCAAATGCCCATAATCTCCATTTTGTTATAAATACATTCCAATATACCAAAGCAATTCCAAAGCCAATTGGTATTGCATATTCGTTATTGGTTAAATAAAAACAAATACAAGTTAGAACCACTATTATAATTACAGGGTAAGTAATCATTTTATGTCCTTTACTTATTGCCTCGTCTACACTTACTGTTTCGTACATATTTTTATTATTTGTTATTTTTTGCCGTTAAAGTTTCGCATAAACTCTTTTTTCCCATTCTTCCAAACATAAATTTTTCCGTCAAGTATCTGTATAGTTCCGTCTGATCTTTTGTCGGTTAAATAAATTGTTTTGACACACGTACTGAATTTTCCACCTGCATTAACAACCCAAATTTCCATTTCCTGTAATTGTCCTTTTAAGTCAAACATTTTAAGAGTGTCAGAAAGTGCACCGTTTTTATAAAATCCTTTCGCTTCTATACTTCCATCCCTTCTATAAGCTGTATAAGGTCCATCTTCTATATTATTCTTAAATGTCCAATCAAATCTTTTGTAATTCTCCTCTGTTAGCCAATCTTCCCAGACCCCATTCATTATAAGTTTTTTATTATACCTTCCTTTCCAATAACCTTTCCCGTCAGCATGATAAACCTTTGCATCAAGTGTTTTATAATTTATTTCGCTGATGATAATTCCATCTTCTGAATATTCTTTAACAATACATACCGAGTTGCCTTTTACATATACTATTTTAAGTTCTGTCTTTATTGAACCATTAGGATATCTTGAAAGGACAATGCCTCCTCGATTACATGAAGAAAGTAGTAATAGTAATAGAAAGAATAATAGTGTTGTTTTCATAAAATTGATTGTATAGAATTTAGTAAATTGGCACTTGTTTCCTCCCACATAAAATCTTTTTCAAAATACATCCTCCTATTTTCATATTATATAAATATAGGATGAAATATCAGTTAATAATTCAGTCAAATGTAATTCAATTTTAGCATTCTTTCGCATAATATTAATTATAATTACATATATTTATTTAAAGGCAACAATACTATATCAATATAGAGCCTTTCTCATTAATTAAATCTACTTAATCATCATCGCGACCCTCAAACTTCACATCTCGACTCTCAAAC
>CAIQBY010000211.1 GCA_903870175.1 uncultured Bacteroidota bacterium | reverse complement strand
TCGCACCCATTGAGTTAAAATACCTCGCAAGAGCACTCATACCAATGCCTCCAATCCCAAGGAAATAAACTTGCTTGATATTTTTAAAATCCATTTCCAATTTCGTAATACTTAATTCTTAAAACTCTTTCTATTTACCAAACTCAACACTTCATTAGCAATCACATTTGCCGAATCTTTATATGCCAAATGCCCAATATTTACTGATAGTTTATCACATTGTTCTTTATCATTAATAAGTGAGAAAGTTATATCACATAATTTTTCTCTCGCTTCTATATCTTTAATTATTACCACTGCATGATGCGTAACTAAAGCCATTGCATTTTTTGTCTGATGATCTTCAGCAACATTTGGAGATGGAATTAATATGCAAGGTTTCCTCACCAGACACAATTCAGAAATAGAAATTGCTCCTGCTCTTGAAATTACTAAATCAGCTGCAGCATAAGCATAATCCATTTTTTGAATAAAATCAAATGCTTTTATTCCTTTGTTTTCATAGTGTGCAACTGCTTGTTTTGCTGTTTCAAAAAACCCCTTTCCAGTTTGCCAAATCAATTGAATATTTTTTTTATCAAACGATTCCAAACATTTTAAAATACTTTCATTAATAGTTCGCGCTCCAAGACTTCCACCAATCGCCAAAATTATTTTCTTGTCCCCACTCAATCCAAAATATTCCAATCCTCTTTCTCTCTTGCCTTCTAAGCTCAATATATCCTGCCTTACAGGGTTTCCAGTAATCACAATTTTTTCTTTCGGAAAATATTTTTCCATCCCATCATATGCGACACAAATTTTATCCACCTTTTTAGAAAGCAATTTATTTGTAATCCCGGGGTAAGAGTTTTGTTCTTGTATCAAGGTAACAGCACCTCGTTTAGCAGACACCTGCAGCATCGGTCCGCTCGCAAACCCTCCAGTACCAATCACTGCATCCGGCTTAAATGATTTATAAATGCTTTTCGCTTTCTTCAAACTGCTTATTACTTTAAATGGAAAAGCCAGATTCGTCAACGTCAACTTCCTCTGAAACCCGCTTATCCAAAGCCCTTCAATTTTGTATCCTGCTGCCGGAACTTTCTCCATTTCCATCTTTCCTTCTGCCCCTACAAATAAAAATTCAGTATCAGGTCGCAATGCTTTTATTGCATTTGCAATCGCAATGGCAGGGAATATATGTCCTCCCGTACCTCCTCCGCTCATTATTATTCTAAGCTGTTTCAACTTTTTCTTTTACCTCTTTATCGGTTTCCGTTTCCCTGCTCACACTTAATATTATCCCTATTGCAATACTTGTAAACCAAATTGATGTCCCTCCCATACTCACCAATGGCAATGGTTGTCCGGTTACGGGAAATAAATTTACAGCCACAGCCATATTTATCATCGCTTGAAAAACAAGACTAAATGTCAACCCCACAGCCAGCAAACTTCCAAAAGTTTTCTCACTTTTATTTGCAATCCTAATTCCTCTAAACAATAATACAACATATAAAAACACAATTATAATTGCCGAAATCAATCCCCATTCTTCTATCACTATTGCAAATATAAAATCCGAAGATGCCTGTGGAAGAAAATTGCGTTGCATACTATTCCCCGGTCCCTTTCCTACTATACCACCTGTAGCTATTGCAATTTTCGCTTGCTCCGCCTGGAAATTACTTTCACTGTCACCACTTTTAAAATTTTCAATACGTGCTTTCCAAGTCTCTCCTCTTTTAATAATCTTTGGAAAATTAAATATTAATAAAATTAATAACGCACCAAAAACAATCCCCGAACCAATCAGCATCAACAAATGTTTCGTGTTCATCCTTCCTATAAACATCAACACTAAACAAGTCAAGAACAACAAAGCTGCTGTAGAAAAATTTGCAGGTAATATTAATGCACAAACAATTCCTACTGGAATTACAATTGGTAAAAACGCTTGTTTAAAATCTTTAATCACATCTTGTTTCAGTGACAACATTCTCGCAACAAAACTTATTAATGCCAACTTTGCAAAATCAGAAGTTTGAAATGTCAGTGATGTACCAGGAATAGCTAACCAACGGCTTGCTTCACCTGCACTTACTCCCCTTGCTAATGTATAAATTAACAAAGGAATAGAAATCAACATTGCTATCTGCGAAATTCTTGAAAAATATGAGTATTTCACTTTATGAATTAAATACATAAGAAAAATTCCAGAGCCAACAATAAAAATATGTTTGACCAAGTAAGAACCCGTATCGCCTCCTTTATAACGATATGCCAACGCCACCACCGAACTATAAACAACCAAAATAGATAAAAGCGAAAGCAGCAGCACCACCGTCCATATTACTTTATCGCCTTTTATATATTTGAATAAATTCATTTTATCTTTTATTATCAACTAATCCTTCTCACAATAATATTTTGCCAATCATTAAAAATGGCCAAACGTTTTTATAATGCTCTCACCGCCTGCTTAAACTGCGTACCTCTGTCTTCATAATTCTCAAACAAATCAAAACTTGCACAAGCAGGAGATAACAATACCGTATCACCTTTCTTACCAATCTTGTAAGCCTGTGCAACCGCTTCAGGTGCACTATGCGCCTCCACAATCGTTTCCACCATTCCTTTAAATGCTTTAATAATTTTTTTATTATCAGCCCCCAAACAAATAATTGCTTTTACTTTTTCTTTCACTAAATCCTTTAACATTGAATAATCATTTCCCTTATCAACGCCTCCAAGAATAAGGATTACAGGATTTTCCATACTCTCCAAAGCATACCATGTAGAATTTACATTCGTAGCTTTCGAATCATTAATAAATTCAATACCATGAACATTTCCAACCAACTCTAATCGATGGTCAATATTATGGAAATCAGAAAGACTCTCACGAATTGTCTCTTTTCTAACGTCCACTAATTTACTGGCAACACCTGCAGCCATTGAATTGTAGATATTGTGCTTGCCTTGTAAAGCTAATTCTTGTATTGTCATAGATAAGTTATTTTTGTTATTTGTATTAATTATTAATTGTTTGTTTTCTTTTAAAAATGCACCTCTTTCAACTT
>CAIQBY010000210.1 GCA_903870175.1 uncultured Bacteroidota bacterium | reverse complement strand
TTACCTTCTGCCTTGTTTCCATCAGCATTTGCAAGGTTTCCGTCAGCATCGAGTTCTACAACATCATACCCTAATTTGGTCAAGCCTTCGTATGTCTTCGATTTGTCGCCAACCACAAGGATTACCATATTATCATAAGGCAATCTATGTTTTGCAATCGCATTTATCTCGTCTTTTGTTATCGCTTTTAATATCTCATTTTGTTTATCTACATAAGATTTATCCAGATTATAATCCATTAAACGCTTAATGAATCCGGCCTTTTGCATAGGTGTTTCATATTTCAAGGCATCGCTTTGAGTGATCGAGTTTTTAGTAAACTTCAACTCTTCTTCCGTGATACCTTTCAACGAATAGTTTTTTATTTCCTTCATAAACTCAACAACTGAACTATCCGTTGCATTGCCTCTCACTCCAGCGCTTGCGGTGAAAGGACCAACATATTTATTTCCTGTAAATCCCGAGCGGGCTCCATACGTCCAGCCTTTAGCTTCACGAAGATTCATATTTATATGACTGTTGAACGCTCCACCTAAAATATAATTCATGATGGATGCTCTGTAATACTCGCCAAGCGCATCATACGGCATTGCCATGTACCCTATTCTTATTTCGGATTGAGGTGCTTTGTCTTTGTTTACAAAATATATTTTGGTCTTTTCGATAGCAGGCAAGTGAGGTTCAGCGGCATGCTCAATCTTATTTCCTTTCCATTCTTTAAAGAAAGATAATTTAGCAGAAGCTTCATTCTGATTAATATCGCCTACAACAACTATGGATGCTATGGTTGGCGAAAAGTTATCCTGATAATATTTTTTCACATCTTCCAAAGTAAGTTTGGTAACAGTTTCTTTTGTTCCCATTGTTGATGTACTCATTATATTATCGTTGCCATAGAGCAATCTGGAATACACATTGTTTGCAATAGTTGTAGCCTGTGTTACCTGATTGGCAATCGACTCCAGCCTTTGCTTTTTAACTCTGTCGAATTCGTCCTGTGCAAATTTAGGACTGAAGATAATTTCCTTCGCGATAGCTAAAGTAGAATCCAGATTTTTTGTCAATGAAGAAATAGAAACAACAATATCCTGCCCGTTATTACTAACGTTTACGCTGCTTCCAAGCATATCCAGCTTTTCGGAAATAGCTTCCGCAGAATGTTTTGTGGTGGATTCGCTCATCAGACTGGTTAATAGATTGGATATACCCGACTGACTTTTATTTTCATAACGATGCCCTGCTTCAACTGTCAATTGAATGGTTACAGAAGGCACCTCATCGCTTTTGGTACCGATAAGTTTTATTCCGTTCGGGTAGTTCATCGTCCAGTATTCAGGAACTTTAACAGGGCTTGCAGGCCCGGCAACAGGCTGTTTGCTTCTGTCGAAATTATCCGTTGCCTTGTGATAAACAAGGTTTTTATATTCGGCTCCTTCCACCGCATTTGTATTGCGGACAGGTGCTTTATAGTTGTCAGGCTTTGCAAGATTTATTTTTCCTTTAGGATAAACCGATAACACAACAGCCTTCTTATCCTTGATATACTGGTTATACACGCGCCATACATCTTCTTTAGTAACTTTATTATATGCTTCAACTTGTTTCACAATGTAATCAGGATTTCCTGTGTACGTCTGGAAAGCCGCAAGCATCCTGCCTTTCCCCTGCACACTTGTAAGCGAATTAACCATATTGGTTTCGAAACCGGCTTTAAACTTTTTCAAATCATTATCGGTAACTCCGCGTTTCTCGAACTGAGAAAGCGAAACCCGTATCAGCGAATCCATTGCCGACAGCTTCTTATCAGGGAAAGCACGAACGGTAATGCTGAAATCTCCAACCAATTCGGAAGTGGAATTATCGGCTCTCGCTGTTTGTGCCAACTCCGACTTAATAAAGTTCTGATAAAAGATAGACGACTTACTGCCCGATAAAATATCTGCAAGCACATCAAGCGGAGCCTCGTCTTTATTGTATTGCGCCACACCCGGCCATGTAATAATAACTTCCGGAGCACGGATATTATCCTCATAAGAAATATAACGGTCGCTTTCTATGGCAACAGGTGCAAGCGTTTGTGGAGAAACCTTTGGGCACTGAGGAATAGCACCAAAGTATTTTTCGGCAGCTTTTATTACTTCTGCAGTGTTCACATCGCCTGCTATTGTCAGCGTTGCATTGTTAGGACCATACCAGCGCAAAAAGAATTTCTTTAAATCATTTACATCTACTCTGTTCAAATCCTCAATATAACCAATGGTTAGCCACGAGTAAGGATTTGACGGCGGATACATTGCCGCACTTACTTTTTCACCAACCAAGCCATAGGGGCGGTTATCATAGTTTTGTCCGCGTTCGTTCTTAACTGTCGAGCGTTGATTCTCGAACTTTTCCTGAGTTACCGAATCAAGCAGAAAGCCCATCCTGTCGCTCTCGAGCCACAGTGCAGTTTCCAGTTGATTGCTCGGCACTATTTCCCAATAGTTCGTTCTGTCCGTATTGGTAGAGCCATTCAGCGTACCGCCGGCTTCGGTTAATACTTTAAAATGTTTTCCTTTTCCTACATGTTCCGAACCTTCGAACATCATGTGTTCGAAAAAATGTGCGAAGCCCGAACGTCCTTCCTGTTCGCGCACTGAGCCTACGTGATACGTAACATCAACATATACTACAGGGTCCGAATGGTCTTCGTGAACCACTACTGTCAAGCCATTGCTCAATACATATTTTTCGTAAGGGATAACAAGTTCGCTGCCTTTGCGTGTTATTTTTTCAACCATTTTGGTTTGTGCAAAACCGGTTGTGGCAACAGCAACTACTATTGCTGCCGAAAGAATATTTTTTATTTTCATTTTATAAAATTTTATCAGGTATCAAATGTAAAGAAATAATGTTTAGGGAAAAGGGAAATAGTATCAATGGCAAGGAGTAGGTATTTAATATTTTTTTATGACGTCATTGCGAGGATTTTTCATCCGAAGCAATCTCTTTACTACCTGGAGATTGCTTCACTACGTTCGCAATGACGAAGCCGCACCCAGACAAAACAAAACAACAAATCCCGCTTCAATATTATTAAAGCGGGATTTGTAAGTTTTAACTTTATTCATTTCCTCCTACTGCGCACTCATAGTAACGGGTTCGCTATAGGTAAGGTCATTAACTGTTCCCATGGCGAACGAAACAAATTTATAATCTGTTTTGCTGAGCAGGCCCGAAATAACGCCTGTACGCTGGGCTGCATAATAAAATGTCCATTTCGACGGGTCCACTTCCGTGTTGGTTGCCAAGGTAAACATAATACCATATTTTATACCGTATCCATCAATAAATGAAATCATAAATTCAAGACAACCTGCTGATTTCACCGTATCCAGAGTAAGAATGGTGGCATCAAGTTTCCCTTGGCTTACGGTATCCTTTTGAACCGGATAGCCTGTTTTGGCAATCAGCGAGGCATCTCCGTCACAGAAATCGTTCAGCCAGTTGCCGTCCTGAGTTATTACTACCTGCACCGCTGTACGCGCCTTTGCAGTGTCAGGTCCCTTACCTTCGTACACAAGTTCCGTCCTTGTTTTATCAAACAGTGCGATTAAAGGTCCAAGAACTGAGGAATCAGATGGTAATCCGCCAAAACTCCCTATATTAAGAGCAATACTCTTGTTGATTTTCGTTGTTGCCTTATAGAAATCATCCTCTGAGTACGAATCCAAATCGGTTACTACTTTTACTTTTTTAGCCATGTTTTTTAATTTTTAATTGTTATTAATTGATTTTTATACTTATTTATTACCTTTTAACTTATTGAAATGTAAGTATTTTATTAACTATTGCAGGTTATTGCCAAACATGCAGCCTTTTATTATAAAGGTGCAGCCTTTTATTAAAAACATGCAGCCCTTTATTGAAAACATGCAGCCCTTTATTAAAAACATGCAGTCCTTTATTAAAAACATGCAGCCCTTTATCAAAAAGGTGCAGCCCTTTGTCGAAAACTTGCAACCTTTTTTAATAAACATTCAACCTTTTATTATAAAAGTGAAGCCTTTTATATGAAAAGTGCAATTGTTTACCAAAACACTTATCACCTCTTCCCTACCCTTT
>CAIQBY010000209.1 GCA_903870175.1 uncultured Bacteroidota bacterium | reverse complement strand
CATTGCAACGCATCGGAGCAACATTGCAACGCATTGGAGTAACATTGCAACGCATCGGAGCAACATTGCAACGCATCGGAGCAACATTACAACGCATCGGAGCAACATTGCAACGCATCGGAGTAACATTGCAACGTATCGGAGTAACATTGCAACGTATCGGAGTAACATTGCAACGCATCGGAGTAACATTGCAACGTATCAGAGTAACATTGCAACGTACTGTTTTATGTTTGTAACACGCGAATGCTTAATTAATAAACACTTATAGATATAAAATTCTTGAATAATTACTTAGTCGGGCAGTTTTAGGCTGCATTTTCTGCCTCGATTACTTTAATAAATGATTAAATGCAGTACATTAATACTATATACATAAAATGAGAAAAGGAAAACAAATTACAGTATGGTCACAAAAATTTACTGTACGCGAAAATCGTTTGGTACGCCTTACGGTAAAAAAAGTAAAGTCGCTGAAAACTGAATTTCAGAAACAGCGTTATGCCGAAATGCTGACGGCAATGGGCGAAGGCAGAGTGAAACAGATTATTTTGTTTGCAACAACATCGGTAGCCATTATCAAAGCAAAACTGGCAATGTCTCGCGCAGAGTGGGATTATCTGGCAGATTCGCGTGCAATGCAGCTTGCACAAGTGAACAACTTCCTTGGATATTTTACAGTTCCATTTGCATCGCTTGCCGACTGGGATACTGAAAATGATGCGTTTGAGAAAGCATTAAAAATGATTCAGAATGGTACAAAAGGCGGGGCAGGACTTAAAAAGAGCACATGGAGTAAGCTGAAAGGCACCATGAACAAAGCGCTTGCTTATGTAAACGGACTCTGCATTGATGATCAGGAGCATGCCGAATCAATAATTGCTGCTGCTTTGATGCAGATGACCAATACCAAAACAAGAGTAACGAGCGACATCACGGTAACAAAAGGCAAAACTGCTTTTACATTATTAGTGAAATGTCCGGCAGCCAAAAAAGATGGCAACCCGGTGGCAGCTACCTACGAAAAAGCTTATTCATCTGACGGCGGAGCCACATGGACACCGCTATTATCAATACCCAGATGTAAAATTCAAACACCTGTGCTGGCAGCCAATGTGCCTGTAGTTTGCCGAAGCAGATACACCACCATGCAGGACGGAACTACCGACTGGGTGTACTCGAAACCGGTGACACCGCAGTAAAATTTAGTTTCGCAGTTGAAAGTTGGAAAGTTGGAAAGTGGAAGAACGTGATTGCGAATCGCCAAACCTGACAGGTCGTTGAGACTTGTCAGGTTTTTTATTTGGTATAGATAAATGGGTGAAATGATGGTGTACTTTTTTTGTTACACAGAGTTAAAAGGAGCCCTTCGGCAGGCTCAGGGAACTAAAACAGAGAACCACAGAGGGAACAAAAATATAGTAACTTATGGAAAATTTACATAATTGCCGAAGGCAAAAATCAGACATTCAAATCCGTTTAAATGTTTAGCCGAATATTTACTTTCTTTAAAAATAAAAAATCATTTTTAAATCCTAAACAATCAGTCTAATCAGCGTTCCAATCTTTTTTTACTTTTATTTTGAAATCCGCCAGATTATTAAAAAACAAAACTCTGTGGTTCTCTGTGACTTCTCCGCTTTCTTCTCTGTGTAACAAAAGAACACCACCTTGGCAAGGCAACAATACCAACCAATACAGGCAGATAAAAAGCTTGAAGAAAAACAGGGGCGACGTGAGGCAGAATTACGAATTACGAATTAAAAATTACGAATGTGCGAAGAAATAAAGAGGAGTAAAAATAGAAACAGCGATAGTACTTTTTTTGTTACACAGAGTTAAAAGGAGCCCTTTACTTCGACAGGCTCAGTATAGGCTAGGCTCAGGATGACAAAACAGAGTGGCACAGAGGAAGGGGAAATGCAGTAACTTATGGAAAATTTACATAATTGCCGAAGGCAAAAATCAGACATTCAAATCCGTTTAAATGCTTAGCCGAATATTTACTTTCTTTAAAAATAAAAAATCATTTTTAAATCCTAAACAATCAGTCTAATCAGCGTTCCAATCTTATTTTACTTTTATTTTGAAATCCGCCTGATTATTAAAAAACAAAACTCTGTGGTTCTCTCCCGAAAAATCGGGACAAGTAATGACTTCTCTGATTTCTTCTCTGTGTAACAAAAAAATGATACCTTGGTAAGGCAACAAAACCAACCAAACCAAGCAGATAAATAACGTGAAGAAAACCAGGGGCGAGGTGAGGCAGAATTAGCCCTTCGACAAGGTCAGGGTGACAGAATGAATTACGAATTTGGAATAGCGGAAGGAGAAAACAAAAATCGAAACAAATAAATAACATTATTAAAATCAGGAAAAAAAAAGATGGCATCATTATTTAATTTCGCAACCAATGATTAATCTAATTGACTAAAAAATAGTATCATTGCAAAAGACTCCTACAAATTAAATTTGAAATTAAATGTAAAAACTTAATTTTTTATTTGTCAAATTATAATAAATGGATAACAGCACATCAGAAGAATTAAGAAAAGCAAACGAAAAACTGGTATTACAGAATCAAAAAAATGTGATACAAACAGCCGAATTGCTGATAGCTAACCGTGAACTGAAATTGGCGGAAGAAAAGCTGAAGAAGCTGAATATCCTGTATTCTTTTATTAGCGAGGTGAATAAAAATATTGTAAGGGTAAAAAACAAGACAGAACTGTTTGACAATGCCTGCCGGATAGCACATGATTATGGTAAATTTAAAATAGCATGGATTGGGAAGTTCGATTGTGATAAGAAAAAACTTACGGTTGTAAGCCATAGAGGAATGCCTGATAAATACATTGATTATATTAATAATGCAGAGCTGAGTGAGGGAGGCACCAATAAATATGTATTGAGGACGGGTACTTACCATTTGTGCAATGATGTGATGCAATCGCCCGAAATGGAGAACTGGCGACCGCTGGCAGTGCAGGAAGGTTTGCAATCTACAATGGTGTTGCCCATCAGGGAATCAGGCGAAATTATAGCAACATTAAATTTATATTCGGAGCAGCTTGATTATTTTGAGAATGAAGTAATAGAGATTTTACAACAGATAGTTGAAGATATTTCGTTTGCGCTTGACTTGTTCGTGAAGGCTGATAAATTTGCGCAGACAGAAGAGTTGCTCGAGAAAAGCGAAATGAAGTTCAGGTCGCTTATCGAAAACAGTACAGATGCAATGATGCTGTCAACAGTGGAAGGAAAACCAATATACGGAAGTCCTTCAATTACGCGTCTGTTGGGATATACAATGGAAGATGCAGGCAATTCTAAAGTATTCGATTTTGTTCATCCTGATGAATTGGAAGAGTATCTTGAAAAACGAAAACAGATAGTAGCTGTTCCCGGCAAATCAATATTTATGCAGCACCGGCTTCGGCACAAAAGCGGAGGCTGGCTTTGGTGCGAAGGATTGATAACTAATATGCTTGATGTGCCCGGTGTGAATGCCATAGTATCCAACTTCAAGGATATATCGGAACGGAAAATGATGGAGGAGTATTGGAATAATAATAACAATAATCTTGCTGTATTAGTAAATAATACAAATGATTTAATATGGAGTGTCGACAGGCATTATAATTTAATTACTTCGAACGAAGCCTTTGATAAAATAGTAAAAAAATTATCAGGATATACAATTGTACCGGGAACAGATGTGTTCGGCACAGGTTTTCCGCTTGAGCAAATGAAACGACATAAAGAATATTATGACCGTGCTTTAAGTGGAGAAATTTTTACAGTGATTGAGCATAATGAATCACCGGTTGAATTATGGATGGAAAATAGTTATTACCCTATTCGTGAAGGAGAGGAAGTAACAGGTGCATCGTGCCATTCGCGCGATATTACAGACTGGGAAAAAGCGAACATTCAAATAAGACAGCATGAAAAAAGAATGGAGGAAGCTCAGGCAATAGTTCACCTGGGGCATTGGGAGCTGGATTTGAAAACGCATGAATCTACCTGGTCGGAAGAAGCATGCCGGATATATGGAGTGTCGCTGGAGGACAGCAAAATTTCACGTTTTGACTGGGAATCATTTATTCATCCTGATGATTATGATTATGTGATGGAGAAGGTAGCTGAATCGGTGAAAACCATATCCGGCATCACGATGAATCATCGTATTGTTTTGAAAGATGGCACTGTAAAACATATTTATACAAAATCAAATTATG
>CAIQBY010000208.1 GCA_903870175.1 uncultured Bacteroidota bacterium | reverse complement strand
TATTATGTTGTAATTTTCAAATAAAAAGTGATATTTGTCTTTAGTTTAATTTATATCTTTTAATAAAAACCACAGAATGACAACTGATGAAATAGCAAACACTCTAAAACTCACTGCACAGTTGATGGAACTGCATGATGAGAATCCCTTTAAAATTAAATCGATTGCAAATGCTGCGTTTAAATTGAATAAAACTGATATCGATTTAGAAGGAAAAACATTGGAAGAGCTTGAAAAAATAGAAGGTGTAGGAAAAGGGATTGCAGCTAAAATTAATGAATTACAAACTACCGGCAACTTAAAAGAATTAGTTGAAATGGTTTCTAAAACTCCGCCGGGGGTGATAGAAATGTTACGAATAAAAGGAATTGGTCCTAAAAAAGTAAGACAACTTTGGCAAGAACTGGAAATAGAAAGTGCAGGAGAACTGTTATACGCCTGCAACGAAAACAGGTTGGTAACACTTAAAGGTTTCGGATTAAAAACACAGGCGGAAGTTAAAAGGCAAATAGAGTTCTTTCAGTCCAATATAGGCTGGTATCATTATGCAACTGTTGAAGAATTTGCAATAAACTTAGTGAAAGAATTAAAGAAAAAGTATGCTACTGAATATGTTTCTTTGACTGGAGCCATGCGAAGAAAATGTGAAGTAGTAGATAAAATAGAAATTTTAATTGCTGTTGAAAATGCCGTGATTACTGATGATTTGTTAAATGACAAGAAAATTAAAATTGAACTGATTACTTGCCGCGAAAACGAATTTTATAATAAACTCTTTGAAACGACCGCCGGTGAAGGGTTTCCAATTTCAGATTTCAAGTTACCAACAGAAATAAAAAACGAAAAAGATATATTTTCATTTAATAATCTTCAATATATTGAACCGGAATTAAGAGAATCATCAGAAATTATTTCGTTAGCTAAAGCAAACAAAATCCCTGAATTAATTGAGGTTTCTGATTTGAAAGGCATCCTTCATAATCACAGTACATACAGTGATGGAATGAATACATTAAAGGAAATGGCTGAGTATTGCAAGGAATTGGGATATGAATATTTAGGAATTTGTGATCATTCTCAATCTGCTTTTTATGCTGAAGGAATGAAGATAGATAAGGTTTTGGCGCAACATGCAGAAATTGATGAGTTAAATAAAAAGTTATTTCCATTCAAAATATTTAAAGGTGTGGAAAGCGATATTCTGAATGATGGCTCACTGGATTATGAAGAGGATGTTCTTAAAAGCTTTGATTTTATTGTTGCTTCAGTACATTCGAATTTAAAGATGACTGAAGAAAAAGCAACTGCTCGATTGTTGAAAGCAATTGAAAATCGGTATACAACAATATTAGGACATCCTACCGGGCGCTTATTATTATCTCGTCCGGGATATCCTATCAATCATAAAAAAATAATAGATGCCTGTGCAGCTAATGGTGTAATTATCGAATTGAATGCACATCCTTATCGTCTGGACATCGACTGGAGATGGATTCCTTATTGTCTGGAACGTGGAGTAAAAATATCAATTAACCCGGATGCTCACGAAAAACAAGGCTATCACGATATGTATTATGGAACCTGCGCTGCACGAAAAGGAATGTTGACAAAGGAAATGTGTTTAAATACACTATCTTTATCCGAAATTAAATTGTATTTTAAATCAAGAAAAGGATAATCAGATTAAAAGATGGCGATATTAAACAGCATTGCAAGTTGGTGGATGAAGAAGCGAATGCATCAAATAGAGCTATTCATGAAGTATCCTGTGGATGTTCAAAACGAGAGTTTGCGAAAACTTATTGCATCTGCAAAAGATACTGAATGGGGAAAAAAGTATAATTATAAAAACATTAATTCGCTCGAACAATTTAAAAATACAGTTCCTATTCAGGATTACGATTCCCTGAAATCCTTTATTGACAGAATGCGCAAGGGCGAACAAAATATTTTATGGAATTCGGATATAAAATGGTTTGCCAAATCTTCGGGTACTACAAATGATAAAAGTAAATTTATTCCTGTAAGCGAAGAAAGTCTGGAAAACTGTCATTACAACGGAGGGCGTGATATGATTGCGATTCATTGTTCTCTTAATCCGGAAACACAATTATTTACAGGTAAAAATTTGGCACTTGCCGGAAGTCTGGTAACTGATAATTTCGGAAGCTTCGAATCTCAAAATGGTGATTTGTCTGCTATAATGGTTAATAATCTGCCAATCTGGGCTGAATTCTTTCGTTCGCCTGATATATCCATTGCTTTGATGGAAAAGTGGGACGAAAAACTGGATAAACTTGCTAAGGCAACCATGCAGGAAAATATGGTAAGCCTTGCCGGTGTTCCGTCGTGGATGTTATTAATTATGAAAAGAGTGCTGGAAGAATCCGGAAAAAATTCCATTAGTGAAGTTTGGCCTAACCTTGAAGTTTATTTTCATGGAGGCATAAGTTTCAATCCGTATAAAGAACAGTTTAAAACTATTTTTAATAAACCTGATTTGAACTACCTTGAATTATATAATGCTACAGAAGGTTTTTTCGGAATTCAGGACCAGCAGCATTCTGACGAGTTACTGTTAATGCTGGACTATGGAATATATTATGAATTTCTTCCTCTGGAAAATAATGATGATGAAAATCCTAAAACATTATCTATTGCCGAAGTAAAGACTGATGTTAATTATGCCCTTGTAATATCAACTACTGCAGGATTGTGGCGATATAAATTAGGTGATACCATCAAGTTTACTTCTCTGTTTCCTTTCCGATTTAAAATTACAGGACGTACCAAACATTATATAAATGCGTTTGGCGAAGAAGTGATAATGGATAATGCTGATAAGGCTTTGGTGATAGCATGCGAAAAATCTTTTGCTCAGATAAGAGAATATACTGTAGCGCCTGTATACATGAATGGCACTGATAATGGGGCGCATGAATGGCTGATTGAATTTGAAGTATATCCTGACGATATAGAATACTTTACAGAAATGCTGGATAATGCACTAAAATCAATCAATTCGGACTACGAAGCAAAACGATATCAGAATATGATATTAAAACATCCTATTGTTAAATCAGTTCCCGAAGGTACATTTCACAAATGGTTCGAATCGAAAAACAAGCTGGGCGGACAGCATAAAGTTCCCCGTTTGAGCAACGAAAGAAAATTTGCTGAAGAAATTCATTCGATTATTAAACAGTTATAGTTTATTAGTTCATTGGTTAATTAGTTTATTAGTCTGTGTAACAAAAAAAGTCCCGAATTTCTTCGGGACTTTTTTTGTTTAAAGATTAATATAATTCTTACGCTTTCACAGTAACAGGCATGGAGAGTTCGCTCACTTCTTTTTTGCCGTTTTGAGAATAAAGATAGACAGCGTATCGCGAACCGGAATTGGAAGTAGCTATAATATTGGTTCTTCCTTTTCCGCTCATTGATTGTGTAATAGTTTCGGTAATGCCGTTAGATGATACTTTTAGCTGACCTTTAACAAGTGTTACTATCGGGTCGGGCGTTACATCTGTGGTTTTATCAGGCAATTGTACTGCCAGAAAAAGAGTGGTACGCGGATGATATTCGGCACCATTGATTACATCTATTTTTATTTTTCCATCGCCTACGCTTTTAGCTGTAAATGCAGGTGTTATAGGGTCGCCGGCACTGGCACTTGTCAGTTTTTGGTAGGATAAATTTGCTGCCAGAATATTGGTAGCAGCTTCTTCGCGGGTGGAGCGGTTTGCATTGTCGTTTGCAATAGGCTCCACCAATTTTGAATACTCTTTCAGCCATCCTTTTGCAAGCACCATTTTATCGCCAATTGTCTTTTCGTTTTCCGGCGAAGGGGTTGTGGCATAATCATCCATCGCTGTCTGAATATCCGCTGCAGCTTGAGTTCCTTTATCATATACAGCAGTTATAATAAATGGGTTTTTGTACAAACCGGCATTAGAGCCTTTTGCTACGGCATCGGTAACGTATTTCATCAATACTTTCGGGTCGTCCATTTTTGCAAATGCGCCTTGTAATACTTTTACATCTTTAAGTGTAGGAGGAGGTGGTGCCATTTTGTTTATTTATTTAGTGTTTAATTTATATTAATTTACTTCTTTTAAGTTCAAACCAATTGGTTTTTTCTCAAAACCTGTTGGTTTTATTTTCAAACCTGTTGGTTTATTTTCAAAACCAATTGGTTTTATTTTCAAACCTGTTGGTTTACCTTCAAACCAATTGGTTTATTTTTAAAACCTGTTGGTTTTATTTTCAAACCAATTGGTTTTTTGTCAAAACCTGTTGGTTTATATTTCAAAGTGGTTACTTTCACTTTTCCCCCAAACCAAAATCTGCCTCGCATATATATAGTTTTCCGTACCGCACTTTCTATAAACGGGTGTTAAAAGAGAAGAAAAGAATGGATTATTTTTTTGCAGGATGGCAAATGCCGTCTTCCAGACAAAATTTATCAGGCATAGGGCAGCCCGTAATTTGTCCCGAATGTATTCTATGAGGTTTTCTGATACAAAGATGTTCGTCAAGCCGGCATTTTTGAGGCTTGTCACTTTTTTCAATCACTTTATGATTCGCCCTCAACAGCTTGGCAGCCAACAATCTTCTGGCATAAGAAGCAGTTTTATTAAGCCTTTGTTTAATATCCGAAGTCCTCTTTTGCAGTTTATTTCTGATATTATATGCATCATCATTTACTTTTTTCTCTTTTATATACTGATTTTTATTCTTGCCCTCTGTCGGCAATATTTCAGCATGAAGAGCCAACATACTTTCCTCTTTTCGGGCATTTATAAAACATTTTTTCAGAGATAAAATATGTTCCTCCAACGAATTTTCAGGAAAGTCAGCCACCATTCCATTTGTAATTTCGCAAAGCGGAATAGTATTTTTATACTTCCACACTTTCCAAAACTGAAGCGCAGCAGCCTCTAATTCCAACACCTCCAAATCCGTTATCATCCTTATAAAATAATATGAATACGGTAAAAATACTCTTTAATAATGAATATTTGAATTTATACTATATATAAGGTGTGTGAAATGAGGAAAGAGTTTTTATTATTAGAGAGTAAAGAATGATTTAGTACTTTTGGATTTACTTAAATACAAAAGGTTGTTGGTGAAAACACCAACAATGGCAAAAAAAGCTAATAAAATAGTTTGAAACTATAGAATTTCAATATTGAATATAAGTCATTATAATTACGATTTTAAATTTCCTATTGTAAGGAAAGAAAGGAAATGGTTTTGGAAAATTCTTAAAATTGTTTTTAATGCAAGTTTCGTTTTAACATTCATTTTTATATTTTTTTTCTTTGACAAACCTATTAAGAACATTTTTTTAAGAATTTTAGTTGTTTCCCCTTTGTTTTTATTAATGCTTTCTACAATCGTTGGATTATTTTATAATAATCTTGTAAAGAATTTTGTGTTAATTGGCAATATAATTATAACAAAAGATATAATTAAAATAACTAATAATGATTTAACAAACGAATATTTAATAAGTAATTTAAGAAACATTAAAATTACTTTTTATGGTAGTGAAGGAAGTGAATATAAAAATAATCCATATTCAATGGTTTATAAAGAAGGGGCTAATAATTACTTAGAGTTTGAAGAATTAAATGGTAAAAAGTATATTTACGAAATATATGTAGAAAATGAAGGGAAATTGCGTCAAGCAATTTTAACAATGGAAAACAGACATATCCCATTCAAATTGGTAAACAAGGCATAAACTATATGAAGAAAGAACAACTACTGCTTACAAAAACTGTATTTAAAAACAAACCTTTTCCAATAAACATTTACATAGCTTTGCCCACATTAAAAAATCATAATGAAAAGTAAATTAAATATTATTCTATTTCTATTAGTATCGGCAACTGCTTTGGGGCAAAGCAAGTTTAATCTTATTACCACTATTAATGTTGATTGTGATTTTTTTACTACCGATAATCAAAGCAACATATATACTGTTAAAGCCAATGAACTTACAAAATATGATAAGACAGGGAAAGAACTTTATAAATACAGCAATAAAAATTTCGGAAACATTAGTTTTGTTGATGCAAGCAATATGCTCAAAATACTTGTTTATTATAAAGACTTTCTGCAGGTAGTATTATTGGATAACACGTTGAGCATAACCGGCGACCCTATTAGTCTGGAGCAGATTGGCTTTTTGCAGGGGCAATTGGTTTGCTCGTCAAATAACAGTGGAATGTGGATATACGACCAGCAGAATTTTGAACTTGTCCGCCTTGACCAGAATTTATTACCGACTCAGAAAACCGGAAATCTTACCTCCACATTAAATGAAGTGTTGCAGCCTAATTTATTATTGGAATATAACAACAGAGTTTACCTTAATAACCCTGCAAGCGGAATATTGGTTTTCGATGTGTATGGTACTTATTTTAAAACAATACCGGTGAAAAATGCAGTGAGTGTTCAGTCGGTAGGAGATTGGGTGTATTATGTTGCAAATAAAAAAGTGAATGCATACAATTTAAAAACAACAGAAGAGAAAAAATTTGAAATGCCGTTGAGTGAATTTCAGAATTTCAGACTGGAACTGGGAACATTAATTCTTCAAGCCAAAAATTCAATATTTTTATACACTGCTGAATAGGTTGATTTCATTACAGAAATTATTTGGCGTCAAAAAACTTATTCACAATTTTCATTTTTATTCTTGTATAACATTTAAGATTTAGTATTTTCGTTTCGATTTTAAAATTATCAATTCATTATGCATATAGCAATAGCAGGAAATATTGGAGCCGGTAAAACGACTCTTACCACACTTTTAGCAAAACATTATAAATGGCAGCCTCATTTTGAGGATGCAGATGATAATCCTTACTTAAATGATTTTTATGAAGACATGCAAAGATGGTCTTTTAATTTGCAGGTTTACTTCTTGAACAGCCGCTTTGGTCAGGTTCAGGAAATCCGCAATAGCGGGAAAACAGTGATTCAGGACAGAACAATATATGAAGATGCTTATATATTTGCTCCCAATCTTCACGCTATGGGCTTGATGACCACTCGTGATTTTACTAACTATTTTGCTTTATTCAAATTAATGGAGTCTTTTATTTCTCCGCCCGATATTTTAATTTACCTGCGCGCTACTGTTCCTACACTTGTCAGACAAATTCAAAAACGTGGAAGAGATTATGAAAACACAATCAGCATTGATTATTTAAGCCGATTGAATGAACGCTATGAAGCATTTATAGCCACCTACGAAAAGGAACATACAGATGCAAAGCTTTTAATTATTGATGTTGACAATAATAATTTTTCTGAAAAAGCGGAAGATTTAGGAATTATCATTAATAAAATAGATGCTGAAATTAACGGATTGTTTTAGTAACAGAACTGCTTTGCTTAACAGAAATTAACAGCCTTTGTCATTAAAATTGATTTACTTTCGTGCCTGTAATATAGCGTCCCCACGTTTGCCTTTTAAATAGTACTTTTGCGCGAAATTTATGTTTACATTACTAAAAAAGGAAATCAGAAGCTTTTTAAGTTCACTAATCGGCTATATAACCATAGTTGTATTTTTATTGGTTATGGGCTTGTTTTTATGGGTGCTCCAAACCGATTCGAATATTATTGACAATGGTTATTCAAATATTGACGGCTTATTTATACTCGCTCCCTGGGTATTTTTATTTTTAATTCCTGCAATTACCATGCGTTCCTTTGCAGATGAAAAAAAGGCAGGAACAATTGAATTGCTGCTCACACGGCCGCTTACCGACTTACAGATAATAACAGCGAAATATTTAGCTGGATTTATTTTAGTGCTGTTCTCGTTATTACCTACTTTAATTTATTATTATTCGGTTCACAAACTTGGCAATCCTGTTGGAAACATTGACACTGGCGGAATGTGGGGTTCTTATATTGGCTTATTATTTTTAGGAGGCGCTTTTGTTTCCATCGGAATATTTGCTTCCGCGGTAACAGATAATCAGGTAGTTTCCTTTATTCTCGCGTTATTCCTGTGTTTCTTCTTTTATACCGGATTTGATTTTATAAGTTCATTTTCATTATTTGGCAAGATTGATAACATCATTCTTGCTCTTGGAATCAACCATCATTATGGCTCAATGAGCAGAGGAGTGATAGATACAAGAGATGTTATTTATTTCCTGACCTTAATTGCAATATTTATTTTTAGTACGAGAACTGTTTTGGAAAGCCGTAAATGGTAAGGAGAGAATTAGAAATTGAAAAAAACTAACAGAAATAAAAGAAGAGATTTAACTGCACTCGGTTTAACTATAGTAATATTGATATTGTTAAACTTTGTAGGCTCCTTTGTATTCCATCGTTTCGACTTAACTTCAGAAAAACGTTATACACTTTCGGATGCAACAAAAAAATTATTAGGGAAATTAAATGATGTAGTGTATGTTAAAGTATATCTGGAAGGTGATTTTTCATCGGGATTTAAAAACCTTAGAAAAGAAACAAAAGAATTACTTAATGAATTTCGCGCTTATTCCAACGATAATTTAGAATACGAATTTATTAACCCTTCTGCCAATCCTGATAAGAAACAACAGAAAGAAATTTTCAAACAACTTTATGATAAAGGACTGCATCCAACAAATGATGTGCAATCAAAAGGTGTTAGTGAAAAGTCCGAAAACATTATCTGGCCGGGAGCAATTGTATCTTACAAAGGTCATGAAATGCCCTGCCAGTTATTAAAAACACAGGGTAATGACGGAGGATTAAACAATTCAATTCAATCTCTGGAATATGAATTTGCAAGCTGTATTAATAATTTGAATATGCCACTTAAACCTGAAGTCGCTTTCATTTCAGGGCATGGAGAAATGGATACACTTGCAGTTCAGGATATTTTCAATTCATTGCAGGAATATTATATAATGCGAAGAATTAAAATTGATGAACAGCTTGATGCTTTGAAGCCCTTTAAAGCAATTGTAATTGTTAAGCCTGACACTACTATATCTGAAAAAGACAAATTTATTATTGACCAATATATAATGAATGGAGGAAAAGTACTTTGGGCTTTAGATGCTTTGAATACTAGTGTTGATTCCTTACATCAATTGAGGCAAACGATTGCCATTCCTTATGATTTGAATCTGGAAGATATGCTATTTAAATATGGTGTGAGGATTAATCCAAATCTTGTAATATCAATGGATGCGGCTGAAATACCTATTAATCAATCAATGCGCGGAGAAGCGCCAAGAATAGTGCCTATGCCTTGGATATTTACACCATTGGCTTCTCCTTCAAATAAACATCCAATTTCTAAAAACCTTGATGTCGTTAAAATTACTTATGGGTCAAGTATTGACACCATTTCCGCTAAAGGAATTACAAAAGATATTTTATTACAATCATCAAAATATTCGAAAACGTTAAACTCTCCTGTGCGAATTGATTTGAATTATCTTGGTTATAAACCGCTTGCCAGAGAATTCACAGATTCTTATCAAACCATGGCTGTTTTATTGGAAGGTAAATTTAAATCATTATACGAAAATCGTCCGCTTGATAAGGAGTTTCTAAAAGAAATAAAATATAAAAGTCAAAGTGAGAAAACAAGTATGATTGTTATTTCGGATGGAGATATTATGCGAAACGATATTCAGGTGTCTTCGGGAAAGTCATACCCGCTTGGGTTTGATAAATACACTGGAAAAATGTATGGCAATAAGAATTTTATTCTCAACTGTATTAATTATCTATGTGATGATTCAGGTTTAATAAGTGTTCGTTCCCGTGAATTAACTCTTCGCATGTTAGATAAGGAAAAGATAAAAGAAGGTAAACTAAAATGGCAATTAATAAATACATTACTTCCTATACTTATAATTATTTTATTTGGGCTGATTCAGAATTTCAATCGCAAGCGTAAATATGCGAGTTGATTTCTGTTCTTTAGTTTGTGTTTAATTGAATTCGACAATTTATAATCAATATTAAAATGAAAAGAAATAGAGTAGCAATAATTTTGGTTATAATTCTTGGGGCTGTCTCTTTTTGGTTTGTGATTAATAATCATAACGGGACGATAAAAGAAACACTGAGAGATTTTGCGGTTGCAGATACTGCATCTATTACTAAAATATTTCTTGCAAATAAAAACGGGAATACTGTTACACTGGAACGAAAAGGTCCAGGAAGATGGACTGTGAATGGAAAGTACAGTGTGAGAATGGATGCTTTAAAAACTTTATTGGTGACAATTAAAAAAGTTGACGTAAAGGAGCCAATCGGAAAAAATGCAGTGGACAATGTAATTAAACGCCTTGCTGCAAAAGCAATAAGATGTGAAATTTATCAGAATGATAAGCTTACAAAAGCGTATTATGTGGGCACTGAAACTCAGGATGCATCAGGCACATATATGATTTTGATGGATCTCAAAACGATGCTTCCTTCAGCAAAACCTTTTGTAACTTATATTCCTGGATTTGATGGGTACTTGACTACCCGTTATTTTACAGAAGAAAAAGGGTGGAGAGACAGAACCGTTTTTAATTACAATCCGAATGAAATAAAATCGGTGAAGCTGGAAATAATTGGTAAACCGGAAAACAATTATGAACTTACTGTAAAAGGGAATAATGATTATCAGATTAAAATGACGGCAACTAACAAATTAGTTTCTGATATCGATACTTTGGCAGTGAAACAGTATTTATCTTACTTTCAGCAGATAAATTTCGAAAGCTTTGAGGTGAGTATTACTCAGCTTCAAATTGATTCTACATTAAAATGCCAGCCGATAAATATATTGACAGTGACTGATGCAAAAGGTGCTGTGAGTAAAACTAAATTTTATTCAAGATGGCCGAGAAGACACGGATTATTTGATGAGACAGGTAAAGAAATTGTTTATGATACTGACAGGTTGGATGCGCTGCTGGATAATGGAAAAGATTTTGTGATGTGCCAATATTATGTTTTTGGAAAAATATTGCCTCCAGTTGAATATTTCCTGAAGAAGAGGAGGAAGTAATTTTACCTATTCAGAAATCTTTAAGAAGAGGTGTGTTGTATTGTTAAAAAGTAATGGTAATTATTGTAAAAATAGATAATTTTCATTTGGTTAAATACGTTACATTTGTCCACAATTTTAAATAAAACTAATTAAAAATTTACGAAATGAAATTTATAGTTTCCAGTACTACATTATTAAGACAATTACAAGCCGTTAGCGGTGTGTTAAACACAAATAATGCTTTGCCTATTTTAGATAATTTCTTGTTTGAAGTTGATAAAACTCAATTAAAAATTTCTGCTTCCGATTTGGAAACAACCATTACAACTGTTATTAATATTGAATCGAAAGATACAGGAAGTATGGCTGTACCGGCAAGATTGTTACTTGATACGCTAAAAACATTTGCTGATCAACCTTTGACATTTAGTTTCGATATGGATAAGTTTGGAATTGAAATTATTTCTGATTATGGAAAGTATAAACTTACAGGCCACAATGGAGAAGAGTTTCCTAAACTCCCTGCTTTAGAAGCTGCCTCATCATTGGAACTGGATGCATCGGTTCTTGCATCTGCAATCAACAAAACGATATTTGCAACAGGTAATGATGACTTGAGACCTGTAATGTCAGGCGTATTCTGCCAATTATCTCCTGAAAATATAACATTTGTAGCAACAGATGCACATAAATTGGTACGTTACCGCAGAAGCGATGCGAGTGCGGGAACGGCTTCTTCTTTCATTATCCCGAAAAAACCTTTAAACTTATTGAAGAATACTTTGGCAAGTGTGAGCGGAAATGTGAAAATTGAATATAATAATACGAATGCCTTTTTCTCGTTTGAAAACACTAATGTTGTTTGCCGATTGATTGATGGAAAATACCCTAATTATGAAGCAGTAATTCCGAAAGAAAATCCAAATAAATTAACAATTGACCGCGTTTCTTTCATGAATTCAATTAGACGTGTTTCAATTTTCTCTAATAAAACAACTCATCAAGTAAGATTAAAAATTGCAGGAAGCGAATTAAGTATTTCTGCAGAAGATTTGGATTTTTCTAATGAGGCAAGTGAGCGATTGACTTGTCAATATAATGGTCAAGATATGGAGATTGGATTTAATTCGAAATTTCTGGCAGAGATGTTAAGTAATTTGAATTGTGAAAATGTGAACCTGGAGATGAGTGCCCCAAACAGAGCAGGAATATTGTTGCCTACCGAAAATGAAAATGCTGCTGAAGATATTTTGATGTTGGTAATGCCCGTGATGTTGAATAATTAAAATAAAATGTTATTTCAGTAAAGCTGTTCTTAACCAATAAGAACAGCTTTTTTATTAAAAAAAACAAGTAAATAGTTAGCAAAAAAATGTGTGTATTGATTATTTCTTATATTTGCAAAATTCAAATAAAATATGACCGAAAATAAGAAACAAAATATTATAGATTTGGACGACCTGAGGTCGTTCATGAAGATTTTTTCAAAAAACTGGTATATTATTCTATTTTTTGTCATCATATCGATGGTAATATCCTATTTTTATACTTATAAATTGCCTGATATATATGCCGCAAAAACTCAAATTTTATTAAAATCGGATAATACTTATGATTATCAAAAACAATTATTTAAAGGATTAGGTTATACTCAAGATTATCAGGATACTTACAATCAAATAAGGGTTTTATCGTCAAATGACATAATTGAAAAAGCTGTTAATAAATTAAAATTAGATGTTTCATATTTTATCGTCGGGCGATTAAAAACAACTGAAGTTTATGAGTCAATGCCTTTTGACTTTTATGTAAGTTTTATTTCCAATGATTTATATGAAGAGGGGCTCAAATTTAAGATTCTCGATGTTAACCATTTTCAATTAACTTATAAGAAAGATAATAAAGAATTAAGCAACAATTATCCATTTGGTAAAGAGGTAGTTGACAATAATTTTATTTTGACCGTAAAAAGAAACTCATTAATAAATGACAATTCGTTTATAAGTTTAAAAGATAATAATTATTTGATTGTTGTTCACAATATCAATAATCTAGTTGATAATATTAAGAACACTTTGGACATACAAAATATTGAGAATACATCCATTTTAGAACTAACTCTTGAAGATCAAATCCCTTCCAGAGCGACTACATTTTTGGATACGTTATCAAAAGTTTATCTTGATTACACTGCTCAAAATCAAATTACAATAAACGAAAATACTTTAGTAAATATCGACAAACAATTAACCGGTGTTGTTAAAATACTTGATTCAATTGATTCTGATTTGGAAAATTATAAAGCAAGTAAAGAAGTATTTGATATATCAAAACAGGAAGACACTTACCTTGATCAATTGTCAGATTTTAATGCTCAAAAAAGCAAACTTGAATTATGGATTGAATCGCTAGAGGCATTAGAAAAGTATATTATTACTATTGGAGATATGAAATATGATAAACTACTTCCCCCTTCTTTTTATATTGAAGAAGGAGATGATTATCTAAAGGAAGCTATTAATGAGGTTTATACTCTTCAAATGGAACGAAATTCAAGACTTTTTAATTCGACCGAAGACAATAGAAATATTTCTGAAATGGATCAAAAATCCATTCTAATAAAGAAAAATATTTTGACTTATATTCAAAATTCCAAAGCAGGTCTGAAACAAAAAATACTTGATGTAGAAAAACAAATCAATAGTCAAACTTCTATTATAAAAGGTCTTCCGACAACAGAAATTGAACTGCTAAATATTCAAAGAAAAGTTGATGTTAACCAAAAGATGTACGAATTCCTGTTAGAACAACGTGCAAGTACAATTATCGCGAGAGCAGGTATATTACCGCAAACAGAAGTGATTGAATCTGCTTTTTCAGTTGGAATTGTTCGGCCTAATAAAAGAAAAATATTTTATTATTTCTTACTTAGTGGAATTGTTTTAAGTTTGGTTTATGTTTTTGTTCGTTACGTTATGTTTTCAACTATAGAAAACATAATGGAACTCAAGCGACTAACTAATCTACCTGTTTTGGGTGAAATTCTTTTATCGCAGGAAGCTAGTGAGAAATATATTATTGTAGATAAGGATCCAAAAGCTGCTATTACGGAAAGTTTCAGAGCGATAAGGACAAACTTAGAATACTTAGCAAGCGATTCTAAATCGAAAGTTATTTTAATCACTTCCTACAATCCCGGAGAAGGAAAAACATTTTGTTCCATTAATTTAGCTACAATAATAGCAAAAGCTGGTAAAAAAGTATTAATTATTGAAATGGACTTGCATAAACCAAAGGTTCAGAAGGCTTTCAACATGAGGTCTGATAATGGGGTAAGTACAATTTTAATTGGGAAAAGCGAAATCTCGACCACAATTTTACCTACAGAAATTGAAAACTTGTCTGTTATCCTTTCGGGTCCTACTCCTCCAAATGCTTCTGAAATCATTCTAAGTAAGCACTTGAAAGAATTATTAGATTATGCTAGAGAAAATTTTGATTATGTAATTGTGGATACTCCTCCTATTGGATTAATCACAGATGCATTGGTAATTATGAAAAATGTAGATATTTCAATATTTGTTATCAAT